>NZ_AWFE01000115.1:0-3034 GCF_003263315.1 Hyphomonas sp. GM-8P | reverse complement strand
AAAATGCCCTCCCGGCCGGGAGGGCATTTTTCGTTTGTGACGTATCCGGATCAGACTGCCTGAACCAGCATCACCGCCCCGATGCCCATGATCGCGACGAGTGTGCCAGCGGCGAGCACCCATATCAGGCCGACACGTTCGCCTTGACGGGCTTCGTTCGGTGTGAGGTCTGTTTCTTGTTGCGTTTGCATGATTGCCTCCTTTCACCGCACCAACGTGTGGATTGAGAACCAGTTCCGGACGGGATGATCACGGTTCCGTGTCCGGATGAGTTAATTTCCCGCCATGCCATGGAACCGAGCAGGCATCTGGCCGTTGTTTTCCACGAGACACGGAAAGGACCAATCCATGACCACTATCGTGAAAGAAAACCATGACATCGCCAATGACGAAGACTTCAAGGATGACCTGCACCACCTGAAGGAAGACATGGCGACTCTGCGCAAGGACCTTCAGTCGGCCTTCGGTAGCATCAAGGGTCTTGCGGCATCGAAGGCCGGCGACAGCGTCGAGAAGGGCAAGGAACTGGCTCACGACGCAGAAGATCGCCTGAAGTCGGTCCGGGCCGACTTGCAGTCCCAAATTCGCGAGAAGCCCATGACGGCTGTCGGTGTCGCCTTCGGAGCCGGCCTGCTGATTGCCATGCTGGGCCGGAAGTGATGATCGACGAAACAAAACTTCGCCTCTTTGCGGCCGCCGTCGGAGTCCTGTTCGGACTCGGCGGCGTGCTGGCGCTGTTTGTGGGGATCACGATTGCGCTCGCCGAGGTGATGGGACTTGCTGCCGCCGCGTTGACCGTGGCCGGCATTGGTCTGCTTCTGGCAGCGATCTGCCTGTTTTTCTGCCTTCAGCCATTCCGGTCCATGGAAGAAGAAGTGGGGGAAGTCGAAGATGCGACCGCCGATGCGCTGGCTGACTTGCCGATCGATGCGCTGCGCAGTTTTGTTGAGCGCCGTCCATTGACGACAACCGCGCTTGCCATGGTGGCCGGCTATTCGGTGATCCGCCATCCGCAGACCGCCCAGCGCCACGCCGAACGCTTTCTCATGTCGATGCTGTAGCGCGGGCGCCACAAAGCCTCCGCCATGAGGTGCGGACGAGACATTCGCCCCGACGCACCCTAAATAAGTGACATGCGAGTTCCGCTCATGATCCTGTCAGCGCTTGGTGCCGGCCTCGTTGCCGGACGCAAGCTGCTGGGCAAGGAGATCAGCGGCCGGAAGAGCAAAGCCATTGAATCTGCTGTTCAGGAAGCCCGTCATCGTATCCGGGCCGATACGATGTTGTTTGTCACGCGCAGCTTTCGCACGTTTGCCATCGCCACAGGGATCAAGCTGGCGATCCTGTGCTGGCTTTGGGGCTTGCACCATTTTGCGGGCATGCCCCGGCCGATATTCGCAACCCTCACAGTGATCACGCTGGCGGTGTTCATGATCCGCGACCTGTGGATCAATTATCCCGCAATCCGGCTGACGCTGACAGAGCTGCACCGCCATGGATGGCACCCCAAACGGGCGCTGACCGAGACCATCGCTGCCCGTGTCTTCGAGGAAGTGCTGGTAGAGGCGGGAAACCAGAAACAGACGCGCACGGGCGCGATCATGCTGATGCTCGCGGGAGAAGACCGCAGCCAGATGCATCATGACGTGGCCACCGCTGTGGCCGATATCGCCCGGGAAACGACATGGGACGATATCCGCCCGTACATCATTTCAGCGGTGGTGAGGATCGGGACGCTGGCCCTGATCTACAGTGCCAGCGTCTGGGTCCTGGTGCACTATTGATCAGTTCAGATCGAGCGCCTCGGAGATGGCAGTCCAGTCAACCATCTTGAAGTTCTGATTGAATTCGGAAACCGGATTGGCATCGTCCTGGACAACCAGCAGACCGCCCGGCAGGCCTGGTAGCGGAGCCGAGGAGATGTCGAGCCCGTCCGTATGGCTCACACCGCCGATGCCGGTGGCTTCATTGTCCGCAATCGTGAAGACGCCGCGCCAGGCAAAGGGCGGGGCACGGTCGTAGACGACATACCGGTCAGCGGCCTGCGCTGACACAACGAGATAGCCGGAGTCGGCATCGTCGCCGAGCCAGAGGCTCATGCCTTCGACGTCTTCGACGAGTCCATTGGCCGCCGCGATCGTATCCACGACAGACGGTTCAGCGGTCTCGTCCTTCAGGTCCACCACCCACACGCCGAAAGCTTCCTCGCCAACGAACAGGCGGTCATTCGCATCGTCGAACACGCAACCTTCCAGTTTCGAAGGCAGTTTCACCACGCGGTCCAGTGACGGGCTGAGCGTATCAACGGTTTCCCACGTGGCCGACCAGATCTGGATTGTGCCGTCCTTGTACGTAACGGCTGCCTTGTAGGTCTCACCCGACAGGCCAGCGCAGATGCCGTAGGGCTCGTCCTTGCCAGTCGGCGAGTTGCCGATGTGGGACACGGTCAGGGTTTGCGGATTGATGTCGAACCACGAAATCACATTGTGGGAGTCATTGGATGCGATGGCGATATTGCCGCGAAGGTCGACATTATTGACCTGGCCAACGGGCAGCTCCTGGAGCTCGCCGCCGTCGAGCGCATAGACATAAACGCCTTCATCCTTGTTGGTGCCGAGGATCAGCGAACTGGCCGGATCGGCCGTGTTGACCCAGATGGCCGGGTCGTCAGCAAGGTCGCCTTCGCCATTCATCGGGGCGGTTTCGTTCATGGCCACGATGGTGGCGATCTCGCCAGTATAGGTCGGCGGGGTGGTGGCGCAGGCTGCGAGCGGCACGAGGGCTGCGAGCCAGTAGGTGGATTTCATTGCAAAATATCCTGATCTTGTGTGATCGGGCCGGAATCCGCATGATGAATCCCGGCCCCCTTGAGTCTGACTACTAGCGTAGGCTGATTAGTATGTCAGCCGCACGCCGAACACGCCGGACCAGCCGAACTCGTCATACTGCGACAGGCGGCTTTTGTTGCCGTGGTAATAGTATTCCGGTTCGTCGGTCAGGTTCTTGCTCTGCCCCACAGAGGTGGTCCACCGGT
>NZ_AWFE01000114.1:0-3492 GCF_003263315.1 Hyphomonas sp. GM-8P | reverse complement strand
CTAAGCTAAGCTAAGCTAAGCTAAGCTAAGCACCACCTGTCGCGGGTTTATTTCGAGAAATCCCTCGAGAACTGAACGGCAGGTCCTTGACGCCAGGACAGCAGAGAAGCTGCCAGATCAACAACTGGCAAAAGGGCGGTGACTGCTTTTGCGGCCAAAGGCTGACGTCCGAATAGGGTGGCAAAAAGTGTAGGGTGGCTTTTGGAAGGTTGGCGGAACGAATGTCCATTTCTTACCGTACAAAGCCTATTTCACTTTCGGATATGCTGGCCATCCTTGAATATCCCGGTTGAGTGGATCGTTCATGAAGAAGTCGAAGTACTTTACAGCCTGAGAAAGGGCATCGACCTGATCATCCGTCTTTCCTTCTGGGAACGCCCGAAGCTCGGCTTCAAAGTCATCGAGCCATGGAGCGCATTTTGGCAGAAGCACCTTCCCGGCGGCGATTGCGATCATGGCTGCTTCCATTCGCGCGACCTTGTTCCCGGTGGGTGTAATTCCCTGAATGAAGTTGGGGTATCGTATCAGCTTGTCTTCACGCCCTGCGTACTTCCGCAATATGCCCGTGATCAGTTCTCTGCCATTTGCGGTCTTCTCGATCACCATCCGGTCAAAATCGTACTTCGCATCAGCCTCTAAGACCATATCCAGAAGGTCGTACAAGGATAATTTCTTGCGTATGACGTTGGTAACATAAAGTCTTCCATTGGAAATTCTTCCGACGAGAATTACGTCATACGATTTTGAGTCAGCACCGGAGGATGCATCTACACTTATAAAGCGATCGTCCCAAACTTTGGGCGGGGTTTCATAGCGCTTGAACTTTGAAAGATCGATCAGGCCTCCGCCGAGCGGAGCCGGGTTTTGCTGAAACTGTGAGGAAAAAGCCCTCGGCGTCATCGTCCGTCGGCGCTTTTCTAATTCCTCGAGAGGGTAGTGGGCTTCGTGAAAAGACTCTCCGGCCTCGCGATTGTGAAAGAGGCCAGGACCTGTTGGGATCTTCTCATCATTCTCGGCTATCGCCGAGATCTTGAGCACCTCGAAATCTCCCCGCTTTAAGAAGTGACCGGCCAAGTCATATTCGGAAAGTCGCTGCATCACTAACACAGTTCTGAATTCTGCCGGACTGTTGGTGCGGCTTGAGAAGGTGTTGTCGAAGAACTCTGCGGTCTTCGCGCACACAGCTTCATTGTCTGCGTCTGATGCTTTCAAGGGATCATCAATGATGTGGATATGAGCGCCTTGTCCAGTCACACCTCCATCGACCCAAACTGCCTTGCGGAAACCTCCTTCAGACAAATGGGTTTCTGATTCCGTGTCCTTTGCCGCCTTGTTTGCGAACACAGGAAATATCGCCTGGATTTCCGGATGGGAAATCAGCTTCCGGAATGTCCGGTGGATGGATGTCGCCAGATCCTGCGAATAGCTGGCGACCAGGATACGCAGGGTAGGGTCGTGGCCCAGCAAGAAGGCTGGCCATGCAACTGATATGATCTCTGACTTCAATGAGCGAGGTGGCATCAGGACCATGAGATTGCGATTGTCACCATCCCGGACACGGTCCATTTGGTAACATATCGCGTCGATATGATAGTTGTCCTTGAGTGGTTCTCCGGGATGGAGGCACTCGTAACATTTTCTGGCAAAAGTGCCAAAATCCAGTCGGCATGCTGCATAAATTTCGGCTTTGGTGGGCGTGGACTCAGTCGGAGTCATTTTGTCCCTTCTTTGATGCCAGGGTTCTTGCCAGGAACTTCTTGAGCAGCGCTTCATCCTCTGCCGTCGCCGGCATATTGGCGGCGGTCATACCGGTATCCTGTGGCAGGTGTATCGCGGCGAGCTTCAGCAGCTCCGCAAGGGCATTGACGTTGCCCGAAAGTGCATCATTTACGAGTTTCATGACCGCAGCCTCGAGCTTTGTTGTCCTGGTCTTCTTGCCCTGGACTCTAATCTCGATTTTCGAAGCGAGTTCCTTCTGGACCACAGACCTTAGCGATTTCGCGCCCTTCGGTCTGCCCTTTGGGTTGCCGGACTGCCCGGGTTTAAATTGTGATTTCTTCGGCGGCTTGCTATAGCCAATGGGCTCCTTGCTCATGCCTCGCCCTCCTTGTCCGGAGGTGGCAGGAGCAAGGTAGTCGGTGCAGGCAGGGCGATGACGCCTGGCGGGCTGGGTCTCTCCAGCAAGGCTTTGCGGCCCGTCATCTCCTCCCATCGCCGCACTGCGACATCACAATACTTGGGCTCCAGTTCGATGACGCGGGCGCGGCGATTGGTGCGCTCGGCAGCGAGGATGAGTGTGCCGGAGCCACCGAAGCCGTCGATGCAGATGTCATCCGGCGCAGAGGCATCAAGGAGGGCGTCCGCGACCATGGCGACGGGTTTCACCGTTGGATGATCGGCGAGATCCTAGTCGCGACCTTTGCGGAATGTATTGGCGCCGGGATAGGCCCACACGTTTGAACGGTTCCGGCCGAACCGGCCGAGTTGAACATTGTTTAGATGAGGTGCGATGCCAACTTTGTAGATCAGGAATAGCTCGTGACGGGATCTGTAGAATGAACCCATGCCGGCATTGGTCTTGGTCCAGACGATCATGTTGAGGTAATCATCGTAGATCGGGTCAGCGGCTGCGAAGAGTTCGCGCAGGTGCCTGTGGTCGATTGCAATTAAGTGCACTCCGCCGTCGAGCGTGCAATTAATTGCATTCTGGAGGGCAGCGGTGAGGAACCCGGTGAACTCTTCGGAAGTCATTTCACCGGACGCCATTGCGAAGTCATCGTGGTCTTTGGATGAGACATGCCCCCGGATGCGGACATTGTAGGGTGGATCGGTGAAGCAGACCCGCGCAACCTCACCACTCATCAGGCGAGCCCAGATTGCCGCTTCCAGGCAGCTGCCGCAGATCAGGCGGTGGTCGCCAAGGATCCAGATATCGCCCGGTTGGGTGACCGGGGCAGCTGGGGCCTCAGGAACTGGTGGCTCATCCTCGGTTTCGTCGTCCGAACCGATCACAAGATCGATTTCGCCGATGTCGAAGCCTGTGGTTTCGAGATCGATGTCGCAGCCCATCTCGACGAGCATCGAGAGTTCCTGTTTCAGGGTGGGGCGATCCCATGATCCGTCTTCCACCAATTTGTTCGATGAGAGAACGAAAGATGCTTTTTGATCCGGCGACATATGAGAAGCGCGGATGGCCGGGATGAACTCCAGGCCGATGAATTGGTAGGCCTTCACCCTTTCATGTCCGGACAGAATTGTGTTGTGTTCGTCGATGATGATCGGATCAAGCAGGCCAACATCCTGAATGGATTTGATCAGCTTCTTGAGTTTGCTGGCCGAATGCCGGCGGGCGCGCCGTGGGTAAATGATCAATGTCGCAATTGCGACGCGTATGACCGTCGGCATAAACCCATTCAAATACGGGTCGGATTCGGGCGTGTTGCCCATCGAAGTCTCCTTTGTTGGTCTGCATCCCGAAAAGTGGTCCGGTAT
>NZ_AWFE01000113.1:0-3733 GCF_003263315.1 Hyphomonas sp. GM-8P | reverse complement strand
CAAATGCGGGACCATTTGGGGCTCAGGTCAAGACTCTGTCGCAGGCATGGTTTCATGTAAGGACTGCCACTACGTTCGTCTTTCCTTAAGAGCGCCGTATCGATTGAAACTCGGCCCGGTTTAAGCGGATAGCTGCATTCTCGCGCGGAGAGCTCAGGAATTGATCGGCACAGCTCTATCTACACGCACGAACAATTGATTAGAGCGCCAAACGCCTTTGCGAGACCAGTATGGCACAGCGCAAAGATAGTTTGCACCCGGCTGTTGATGCAAACTTAATTCGCAGCAGACGCGAACATGTTGCATCGTGTTTAGCCCTGCCGATTGCCACAAACAGGACACTCCACTTCAGGGCCATAGCCCATCCAAACTCCACTGCATTGGCTACACCAATGTCCGACGCACCGATCACCGGATGGATTCAACGTCAATGCGAGTTTAGAATACCCAATAATTTTTGCTGGTTTTTGACGATTTCGGCCTGAAACTGCGGCGTGCGGAAACGGGATAACCCTGTCATCTTTACTCATTGAGTTGTCTAGCTTTCTGATCAAGACTGTATCGTTTTATCTTATTTGCAATTCCAACTCGCGACAGACCCAGGCTTTGCGCCGCCTTGGATTGATTCCAGTTCAGTCTTGTCAACACGCGGAAAACGATTTGGCTCTCTAAGTCTTCGATGATTTCTTTAAGTGTTCTTCCGTCAGCTTCGATACTGGCAAGAGAGTCTTTCCGCGCTTCGATAGAGGCGATCACTTCAGAGAAGTGCTTAGGAAGAATATAACTGTTGTTGTAGGCCAGTGCAGCTGCTCTAGAAATCTCCATCTCCAATTCTCGGACATTTCCTGGAAAATCGTACATCGACAATTTATCCAGAGCCTCACGTGAGATGCCAACGATTCTTTTGCTATTAATTTCCGCAGCTCGCTCCAAAAAAAATGCTGCCAATGCAGGAATATCGTCAACGCGATCTCGAAGCGCTGGAATATCCAGCTCGAACCCTTTGAGGCGGTAATACAAATCTTTACGAAACTTACCCTCTGAAACGAGCCGACCCAACGGTCGATTGCTAGCGGCGATGATCCTCACGTCAGCGGTTTGGACAAAATCCGAACCAAGCGGCTTGACTTCGCCTTCTTGCAAGAAACGCAATAAACTTACCTGAAATGCGGGTGAAATCTCTGATATCTCGTCTAAGAATACTGTTCCGCCGTCCGCTGCGCGAAAGAGCCCCAGTCGATCCGATATAGCGCCTGGAAACCCGCCTGAAACGTGCCCAAAAAGCTCCGAATGAAGCGCTTCATCTGTAACGCCACCGCAATTTTGCACATGCATCGGGGATTCACGCCTACTGGAGTTGTAGTGCACCGCGCGCGCCAGCAATTCTTTGCCCGTACCCGTCTCTCCCTGAATGAGGATTGGAAGCTCGGTTCTCGCAGCCTGTCTTGCCGCCGCGCATAATGCGTCCATCGATGGGCTGACATAGATTAACTTTTCGAACCGAGACCAGGGTGCCTTGATCGCCTCTTCTTTATGCCCGCCAAATAGATCGTCATCAATCGATAGTTTGAGTTCGCGCGATAGAATTCTGTGTCGTCTAGAGAGTTCGGCCATCTCCAAAGCGCGTTTTGCAACCATGCCCAAATGCTCAGATTTGAGCGGTTTACGCATCCGCAAAAACGCTGCGCTATTTCTGGCGATCTTGCCAATTCGCTCGCTCTTACTGTCATCTCCGAATACGATACGAGCCGTTTGCGGGCCTTTCACGCGAGCGGTAACAAGAAAATTTTTCCGTACATTCGCTAGCACCGCTTCATCGCAGATAATCAGCTGGCAATCGACATTATTGAATTTTTCCGCTGCGTCTTGTTCAGTCTCACAATTGATGAGGCGATAGTGTCGCTCATCGGCAAAAACAGCTTTGGCGGATTTGTTGGCTTTCGGATCTTGAGAAACGAACAACACGGTACAGACGAGCGAATTCATATACTTAGTTTACAATCTGATAATAGAGTAGACAATACGAATTCCGCCAATAACGTGGTCCTAATTGCGTATCACGAGTTTCTGAAACTGCGCGAGCTCGCGATATGCACAGCAGCGAACAGCGAAGCGCCGTCAAAAGTAACGGCACATTGGTCAATACTCAAAGGAGCAAATTCGTCTTGGCCTCTCCAGAACAACTTCACACCCAACACGTCGACCGAGCCTTTATTCAGGACGAGGCGCACGCGCGCCCCCCCGTCGCAGTCGAATGGGAAGCAGGTGAAGCTTGGCACTGGGTGCTTCATACACCGCAATTTGATGCCAATACCTGGCCATCGGAATTTGATCTGGAGCTACGTCATCAGTTGATCGAGCGCCCAGATGGAATCTTGCGTTTCGAAAGGCACACTGAATTTGTATCTCTGACGTTCTTTGGCGAACACCGTCCAAGTTTGGAGACGCTAGACCTAGTCCGGAGGTGCCCGGGCAATCAGCTTTCGGGCGCGAGAATTCTCGTGTCAGAGACGATATCAATAGAAAATGCGTTCGGAGACGCTCGCATCTTTGGCGGGAATGTAATGTTTGAAGGTATCGCGGCAACGACAGACTTCAGAGTTTCTGATCACGGCCTTGTTAAGTACACGGTGTCAGGAAAATTTGAAGATGGATTTGCCCGCGGCCGATTGATCAAGCGGCTCTTAGACCTTGAAACTTATCGAATGGCATGCCTGCTTGGCCTCCCGGCCGTTCGGAGTCTAACTCCCAAATTACATGAGCTTGAATCTCGCGCCGAAAAGGCAACCTCTATCTTGAACCAAACCCAGACTTCCCTTGATGAGTCCATTCGCGAGTTGGCCAATATATTAAAATCTGTATCAGCGATTAGGTCAGAGCTTTATTATCGCATAGCCGCTTCCAACGCTTACTACGACTTGGTGTCGGACCGATTGGCAAGTTTGGATGAAACCCAGATCGGGCAACGCCAGACTTTGCGGGGATTCATTAAACACCGCCTTGATCCGGGTATGAAAACTATACGGGCATTTGAACGACGCGCTGAATCTATTTCAACTTCCATTTCTGAGGCCCTCGCGTTGGTGCGCACCCAATTGGACCATACTGCTCAGCAGCAATCCCAAAACTTGCTCGCCTCAATGGAGCAGCGTGCGCGTCAACAAGTGCACCTCGCGCAGGCCGTGGAGGGCCTTTCGGTCGCGGCAATTACATACTATTCTGTGGGGCTAATTTCATACCTATTGAGAGGCGCGCCACCCTTAATCCTCGATCATAGCACTCTTATTGCCTTTTCTGTCATACCGGTCGCGGTATGTGTCGCGTGGTTTACACGGCGCGCAAGAAAGAAGATCGATAGTATCGCGCGCCGCTGAATTGGTCTGCCTCAGAAAAACTGGCCCATAGTTTGAGTTAGGATCGGCTCTGAAATGGAGTTGAACCATGGGCAAGAGAGCCAAGCCTGAAGAGATCATTGCAAAGCTGCGTGAGGTGGAGGTCCGCCTCAGCCAGGGCGAGACGATAGCGCATGCTGTGCGCGCGATCGGCGTGACCGAGCAGACGTTTTACCGCTGGCGTAAGGAGTATGGCGGCCTGCGTGTTGGCCAGGCCAAGCGGATGAAGGAGATCGAGAAGGAGAATGCCCGACTACGGCGGGCTGTTTCTGATCTCACCCTCGACAATCAAATCCTACAGGAGGTTGTCCGGGGAAAGTACTAAGCCCTTCACGTAAACG
>NZ_AWFE01000112.1:0-4226 GCF_003263315.1 Hyphomonas sp. GM-8P | reverse complement strand
ATTCATGGCCGGAATTTACGGGGCTGGGTCATCATGAACACGATACCAATTTCGGGTTTTGTTTATCGCTGTGGGATCGGATTTTTGGCACCTATACAAGCGAGCCTCAGGACGGCCATATCGATATGAAAATCGGTCTATCCGACCAGCAAGACGCAACCACGGATAGTCTTTCTTGGTCGCTTAAGTATCCGGTTAAGTGACGAAAAATTTCTACAGCCATCTGCGCACTCGTGCGCAATACTCTAAGTACGGATCGCCAAACTTGCGCTTTAAGGCTTCTTCCTCAGGCTTAATCTGAAACACTGTCATGTAGGCAACAAATAGTAGAATTGGTAGCAACGCCAGCGGGTTCGAAAGTCTTAGCCCCCACCCGAGCAACAAAATCAGCAATCCCAGGTACATTGGGTTTCGAGTATATCGATAAAACCCTGTTATAACGAGACTGCTCGCCTGATCCGGATTCAACGGATTGACTGTGGTTTTCGCCCGAAAAAACTGGAAGACGCAAACAAGCTCTATACCTATTCCAACTGCAATAACCCCCAATGAGAGATGCTCGATTAGCGGTTGCTCAACTTGAAAACTGACTGCATTTCTGGCGACAATCCACATCGCTGCGGCTGTTACGAGTCCTATCAAAGGCGGAGGTATTAGGAGCTTCATTCGGATGGTTTCCGGCTCATTGGCAAGCCTTTCTTGATCCAACCTGGACCTGCTCGCCAGCTGCCTCGTATACCTTCTTGAACGTTACTAAGGTTACGGAACCCATTCTGTTCCAATAATCTGGCAGCGTGTGAAGATCGCACTCCGGTTTGGCAAATAAGGATCACTTGTCGGTCCAAGTCACCGCCGACAATGTTGCGAACGCGTGAGACAAAGTCAGTCTCCGCAATCGAAATACCGATTGATCCGGCTGGCATTCCGTCTCTCTTCCATTCGCCAGGTGTTCGTACATCTATCAGAATCGCCCCGTTTTGGCTTTGCAGGTTATGCGCCTCGGTCGCGGTCATTGACTGGATCTGTGCGGCGGCCACGAACTGCCAAGCAAAAATCGCTACTATTAGGACAAATACCGATCGCATCTACTGAACTCTAGAATGGATTTAGAGTGTAGCCGGATTGCTGTAAAAGCGCGTGAGATGTCATAGCAGACAGAGACAGTTTCACGCCTGGCAGAAGATCGGCTTCAGAAATTTCTCTGAACGCGGCGGTTTGCCCGCAAAGTTCAATCGACACTCCGGCCTCGATCAGCGCAGCGATCAACTCAGAATTTGCGTTGTCACTCCCATATCGCTCGGATGTGACAAGATCCATCGCTGCGGGACCATGTACCACGATAGCTACGCTCATTTGCTCAACCGGCACGCCGGAATCACCATGCATATTTAAAAACCTTGCCGCGCTTTCCAGTCGGCGATTGATCTGTCCCGCCTTTGCAGGTTCGGCTACATCGAATGCGACTTTTAACTCTGTTTCAGCATCAAGCCGAACATCAGACACCGGAGCCACAGGACCGAAATCTTGGATGACAGGTCCCGTACTGAAGTTGGATTGCTGGGCGATCGCGTGCCCATGTACCCCGACACAGATCAGCGACAAAAGTAAGATAAGTCTCACATAATTCTCCTCTTCAGTGGTCCGTAGTTCAGAAACCATTCAAACCGAAAGTGACCAAGTCACTGACTTCTATTTAAATTCAACCGATAAGTTGTAAGCATCCGGTCAGGGCCGCGTCGCCCTTACTTATGCTTGGGTGATCCTTCGCCTCGCTTTGGAGGCGGTTCTCCCGCTTCTGTTTGATCTTCGATCCTGCAGCGGAGGTTCTCGATGCCGTAGTCTGTAAACGCGACAATGGACTCGCTCAACTCCGATGAGGGATACTCGTCATAGACGCTCAGGCATCCGTCTTCAGAGAACATACCGATCGAGGTATCGTGCAGCCACTCCTCGTCCACATCGAGCAGTTGCGATACATATTTGAGAGTATAGACGTCGGTGTTTCGGTATCCCATCGGTGACCTTTCTGTCCTGAGTGCGCGTCAACCGAAGTTGATCAAGCATCGTTGTCCGCGAAGCTCTCCGCCGGTCTCCAGTTCCAGGGCAGTAGCTCGTCCAACCGGTGGACGGGCAGATCGTTGATCCGTGCAAGGACATCAGCGAGCCAGGCCTGCGGATCGACATCGTTCAGCTTTGCCGTGGAGATCAGCGTTACCATGAACGCAGCCCGCTCGGCGCCGCGCTCCGAGCCGGCGAACAGCCACGATTTACGACCCAGCGCAAAGCCCCTGAGCGCCCGCTCGGCGGCATTGTTCGTCAGGCAGATCCGACCGTCCTCGAGGAACGCGGCAAAGCCGCTCCACCGCTTCAGCATGTAGTCGATCGGCTCGGCTACCGGAGAGGCGCGCGACAGTTTCGCCCGCTCGGTCCGCATCCAGTCCTCCAGCGCGTCAACCAGCGGCCGGCTGTCTCGTCGGCGCCGGTCCAGGCGTTCGCCGGGACCGAGACCGCTGACTTCGCGCTCGATATCGAACAGGGCGTCGATGCGTTTGACCGCCTCCAGCGCGATCGGTGAGATCGGCTCGGTATTCTTCCTTTGCTTTGCATTGGCCGCGATATCGGCGAGCACGAAGAACTTGCGGCGGGCATGCGCCCAGCACAGGGCCTGGATCAGAGGGCCGGGCAGACGATCTGCCTTGAACAGAGGGTTGTATCCGCCATAAGCATCCGCCTGCAGGATGCCGGCAAACCCCTTCAGATGACGCTCGGGATGTTCCTGGCGCCGGTCACGCGAGGCATAGTAGAGCGCTGCTGGTGGCGACGCCCCGCCGAACGGCCGGTCGTCCCGGACATAGGTCCAGATACGGCCGGTATCGGTCTTGCCGCGGGCAAGGATCGGCACCCTCGTGTCGTCGCCGTGCAGGCGTCCGGCGGCCAGCACATGCGCCTCGATCAGCACATGCAGAGGACGCAACACACCGGCGCAGGCGCCGACCTGGTCGGCAAGGGTGGAGACACTGAGATCGATCCCCTCGCGGCCATAGCGCTCACTCTGGCGGTTGAGTGGCTGGTGCTGGCCAAACTTCTCGAACAGGATCATCGCCAGCAGGTTCGGCCCGGCAAAGCCGCGCGGCGTCACATGGAACGGCGCCGGCGGCTGGGTGATCTTCTCGCAGTCGCGGCAGGTAAACTTCTCGCGCACCGTCTGGATCACCTTCCACTGGCGCGGGATCACTTCCAGCGTCTCGGTGATGTCTTCCCCGAGCTTGGCCAGCTTGCCTGAACCGCAGCATGGGCAGCTCTCCGGCGCGGCGACAACGACACGCTCGCGCGGCAGGTGTTCGGGGAATGGCTTCCTTGAGGGGCGCCTGCGTTCGAACGCCTGGACTGTCGAGGTCCGCGCCGCTTTCGACGAGGCGAGTTCGTCTTCAGTGGCGCTCGCTTCCAGCTCCTCAAGCTGCAGCTCCATCTGGTCCAGAAGCCGTGCCTTGCGCTCCGAGCGGCTGCTATGGATCTCGCGCCTCAGCTTCTCGATCTCGAGCTGAAGACGTGCGATCAGCGCGCTGGCGTGTGTTCGCTCTGCCTGCTCGCGGACCGCTATTGCCTCTGCATCGATCCGGGCAGCGCGCTCGGCCAGATAAAGTGCCCGCATCGCTTCGAGGTTATCCGGGAGCTGATCGGCCGCTTCGGTCATACACGAAGGGAATCATATTCGCCGGCGCCCGGCCAGTGGATTTTTGCTATCCCGCCGCAGTCGGCGTCCATGTTTTCTGCGGCATGCGCCAGTCGATCCCTTCGAGAAGATAACCGAGCTGCGCCGCCGACAACGAGACCGGATCGCCAGCCGTCGAGGGCCATATGAACCGGCCCTGTTCGAGCTTCTTCGTGAACAGGCAGGCACCCTGGCCATCATGCCAGATCACCTTGATCAGGCCGCCCTGACGCCCTCGAAAGACGAACAGGTGTCCGCAATGCGGATCGAGCTTCATCTGCTCCTGGACCAGCAGGCTCAAACTGCCCCATCCCTTCCGCATGTCGGTCACGCCGCTCGCAAGCCAGACGCGCACGCCCGCCGGCACGGGGGTCATCGCGCAGCAAGCGCCGCCACGAGCGCTCTCGCAAGCGCCGGATCAACACCGCCGGTAATGCGCATCTGCGGCGCGTCCGTGAAAGAGATCTCGATCATTCCGGGGCCCGTCACCGCCGCCGGCGATGCGCCAACAAAT
>NZ_AWFE01000111.1:0-4371 GCF_003263315.1 Hyphomonas sp. GM-8P | reverse complement strand
GTCAGCGGTTCGAGCCCGTTACCGCCCACCATAAAAACAAGGCACTAGCCTGTGGAAAAAAGAACATCAGAGAACAGTTTACAGCATAGTTTACAGGTTCTGTTCTTGTTCCGTCCTTAAAATGTGGCGCTCTTGCGCCCAGAACGGTCGCGTCGAACGTGTGTGCGCGCTTGATTTTTTATGCATGTCTTGGGTGTCCAGTCGAACAGATCGGTGAGGACTTAATCAGTGAAGCGGTCCCGGCTTAGCAGTTGCTGGATTACTTCGCTTCTTGCCGTCCACCACCGTCGGATACACGCATGAACAATGCGAGAAGTGGTTCGTTGATATAGTAATTGTTCCGGCCGGCCTGATGCTTGGTCACGAAGCCCGCTTCGGCTAGCTGGTCGAGATACTTGGTGGCGGTAGGTCGGCTGACATGCAGGTCGTTCATCACGTAATCGATGCGCGTGTAAGGGTGGCGGAAGAGGTTGTTCAACAAGTCCTGACTGTAGATCTTGCCGAGCTCTGCTCGCATCCGTTTCTTGTAGTCCGCCATCTGGGCGCGCAAACCTTCGATCAGCTGTAGGGTAGTCTGAGATGTCTCTGCCACCGCTTCCAGAATGTAGAGTACCCAATCTTCCCAGGCGCCGTCGTCTCGCACGGCCTGCAGCAATTGATAATAGTCGTTTTTCGTACCTGTGATGTGCCGGCTGAGATAGAGAATGGGAATGTCGAGCAGGCCCGTGCGCGTCAGATAAAGTACATTGAGGATACGCCCGATCCGGCCATTGCCATCCGGGAACGGGTGGATGCTCTCAAATTGATGGTGAATGATCGCCATTTTGATGAGCGGGTCCAGATCGCAGGCGTCATCATCGTTGATGAAGACTTCGAGTCCAGCCATAAGGGCTTCAATCTCACGCGGGCCCTGTGGTGGCACATAGACGGTTTCGCCTGTGCGATCATTCTTCAGCTCTGTTCCGGCCTGCGTTCTGAAGCCATCGTCTCGCCCCTTCAACAAACGGAACATGTCGATGATGATGCGGTTGGTGATCAAACCTTGCGTCTTGCGTAGCTGGTCAAATCCAAGTCTCAGGGCATCACGATAGAGCGCGACCTCTTTTGCTGCGGCTGAGCCAGGTCCTTCCGGGAACAAGTCTGCTTGGAACAGTTCATCTTGAGTGGTGACGATGTTTTCAATTTCAGAACTTGCCTTGGCCTCCTGCAAGGCCAGCGTGTCGATCAAGATACCCTGGTTGGGGATGGCTTTGGCTGCGCCCTTCAATTCCGCCAGTGCCCTGTTGGCGCGTGCAAGTGCCTTCAGCACCGGTATCGTCTCGATCTCGACGGGTGGCGGAAGGTCTGGCAATTTGTACGAGGAATCTGGTAATTTCGACATGATGTGTCAAAGAAACGCAATTTTCTTTACATGTCCAGCTAACGTGTAAAGAAAATCACCAAATTGGTGCAAATCAGCACTAAGCGATTTCTTGCCTATGCAGGTGGCAGCCTTTACGAGACCTGGCTACTAGATCGAAGTCGTCATCGCTTCAATAACAGCTGCATCTGACACGTAAATCCGCTTCATTTTCGCGAGCGTGCCCGGCGTCCAGCCAAACAAATCAGTCAGAACCTGATCTGATATCAGAGCCGGGTAGAGGTGCTGAAGGATGACCATATTCGTCGCGCATGTCTTGCGCATGTCGTGGATGGTTGGTCCATCGTTTTCCGGGCCAAGTCCCATACGGCTGCGATGGCGATCAAAGCTCGTGCCGAACCCTTCTGCAGTCCAAGGCTTGCCCTTGCTGGAGAAAAGAATCGTGAGGGGCGCAGTCGCGAGTTTGGCGCGCGCCGCATCGATTTCATCAAGCAACGACCGGAGCGGAGGCGTGATGGGGATAAGTGCAGTGTTGCGGCCACGGCTCTTGCCCGTAGGAATGATCAGATGCTGCTTCGTGATCGCCGAAAGTGGCAAGCGGGTAAGGTCTTCACGGCGAAGTCCAGTGTGAAGAGCCAGTTTGAACGCCCATGCCAAATGAGCTGACGCGGTTTCGAGAAACTTTGCCTGCTCTTCCAGAGACCAAATACGCGCTTCCGTCGGCCGCTCGTAAAGCGGTTCGATGCCATGCGCTCGGTTCCAGTCCAGCCGCCCGTCCTTTTTGCACCAGGTCAGGAAGGCCGACAGAGCCAGGACGGCCTCATCAGCAGCGCTCGGAGAGTGACCCCAAACACGATCGCGGTGGGAGGTGATAAACTTGATAATGCGTCTGCTATCGAAAACCGAAAGCGGTGCGTTCGCAGCTGGCTGGCCCGCCTTCAGGGGCATTTCCAACCACTTGTCGAGGTACTTGATCCTGGCAGTTTGCCCTTTTGTCTTCATCTTTCTGAATGCGGGAGACTTCTTCCGATAAAGCATGACCGCCATAGCGAACGAATCTGCGACCGGCGCTCTCTCATCCTCCATCACCTCTGAATAGGCCTGGATGAATTCTGGAGGCAATCGCTTGCCGGCTCCGTCCAATCTGGATCCTTCACTCGTCCAAAATTTGGGCCCACCTCGAAACGCATAATAATAGTATCGGGTCTGACCAGTCGCGAGCTTCTTCGCAATTACATGAAGTCCCTTGATGGACATGCTCAGCTCCCTAGCCATTTCGCCTCCGAATCAGTTTCGAGCCTGAGAGAGGCCTTGTCCAGAAGCGTAATTTCGCCGTCAGGCATTAGCCGAACGCCGCACACATCAAATCCTGTATCTTTCGCTGCAGCGATCAGCGTTTTGAGACGGCGCTTGATTTCACAGGTTTTAAGATGGGGAGGTATCTGCGTCCGGGCCATTGCTCGACATCACCGGTAGGTTTGAGTCTTCATGGCCTTACGAAAGCCAGGATCGCTTGAAAGGAAAGCTTCAAGCATCAGAGGAACCAGCACAGCCACCGATGCCTCAGCTCCGTAGGTGGCAGCATGGATCCGAGAATACGCTTCGAGGTCCGCAGCCAGAGGTGGCTCGAGACTGATCGACAGTTTCTGCGGTGTCCGGTCCGGAAGCGGCCCAATTTTCAGACTGACTTCACTCATGGCTGATTGCCTCCTTGATAGGGTTTCAGAACGATATCCTTGTTGACGAGCACTGCGAGCCGCCAGCCAGGCCGGATCGTGATCGAGGGTTGGACGTCGAGATTGCGACGCACGATTTCCTGGCCCGCCTCATTCGCGCCCGTCTGTGCGGAGCGGCGAAGCGCGCGGGCAATGTCGCCCTCATCATCGCTCGCGAGTTCTGATCCCACGCCGAGCAAGGTGGAGAGCGCGACGCCCTGCAACAGCTTCCAGGAATGATAGTCGACTTTGTCTTCGAGGCCGGCATAGCCACGGGCATCGACGCCGGCGAGATTGTCGATGCGGATCGACGATCCATCCGGCATGACGATCCGGCTCCAGACGAGGAGCGCCCGTGACTGACCGAACGCGATGACGCTGTCATAGCGGCCAATGAGCCTCGCGCCCTGAGGCACGAGAACGCTCTCTCCAGTGACGGTGTCATAAACCGGGCTTGTCACCTGCGCGATGACCTGCCCCGGAAGGTCGGAGTTCACCCCTGTCAGCAGGGTTGCCGGAATAATCGTTCCAGCCATCAGCTGGTAGGGAGAAACCGGTGTCTCCAGCCGATGCGGATTGTAGATCGAGGGATCGGTTTCTGCGCCCAGAAAATCAAGCTTGCGGGCCTGCCGGTTTGGATCTTCATTTAAGGATGACCCAAACGCACTGCCGCCAGATGGCGCAAATGCCGACAGGTCCGGAAAACTGATCGAGGCCGCTGATGGACTCGCAACGCCTCCTCCAACGCTCTTCGAACCCGTACTCGCCCCAACCTGGAAAAAAACCCCGCTCCCCCGCGCGGCATCGGAGAGCGCCGCTTCACGCGCGCGCAGCTCTGCCTCCAGTGCCGTTAATTGTCCGCGCATCGGATCAGATTCAGGCGCATCCTGTTCAGGCAGCCCCATCCGCCCTTCGCGCTGCGCCTTCAGGATCGGTGTGCCAAGATCCCCCGGCAGTGGCGGCCCGAGGACATCGTCTTCCGGCGCAATCTCACCATAGGATTTCGGAAGCGTGGCCAATCCATCCGCCTCTGGATTATGACCGGTATTGTAAAGCTCCCGCGCCGGACCGTCAGTGCCTTCCTTCGGTCCCTGCAGCGCAAAGGCTAGCGAGCCAAGCACGATTGCGCTGCCGGTTCCGAGCAGGATCATCAGCGCCCGTTTGGAGAACCGCTTCACGGGTCTCGGGCGCCCGCGGATTTCGAGCGGTTGGGCTGGAGGAGAAACGGCCTCTGTCATGGCTTCGCGCTGCCAATGTCATTGCGTGCGATCTTCACGACATCCTGGCGCTTTTCGC
>NZ_AWFE01000110.1:0-4815 GCF_003263315.1 Hyphomonas sp. GM-8P | reverse complement strand
ATGTGGCGTCCGATTATCCCATCTGCCTTGCAGCTTACAATAATGGCTACCTGCACGGACGCTGGATTGATGCAACCACGCCCGGCGAGATTTGGGTAGAGGTCCGCGCCATGCTGTCCGCCTCGCCCATTACCGAAGCCGAAGAGCACGCGATTCATGACTATGAAGGGTTCGAGGGCTGCAACATTTCCGAATATGCCAGCTTTGAGACAGTGTGCGACTTGGCCGACTTTATCGCCGATCACGGCGCGCTTGGTGCGAAACTCTACCGCCATTTCGGCGATGACCTTGAGCAAGCCCGCGCCGCTTTTGACGATTATGCGGGCGAGTATCGCAGCGCTGCGGACTTTGCCGAGCAGCTACACGAGGACACCGGCACCGAGATACCGCAGAGCCTGCAATACTATATCGACTGGCAGGCCCTTGCCCGCGACATGGCGCTGAATGGCGAGATCATGGTGTTCCAAACGGGCTTCGATGAAGTCCACATTTTCTGGTCGCGATAGGGAGTGCTGAGATATGACTCCCGAAACCACGCGTTACCGCTTCACTGTCGAAGAATTGCAGCAGGCCGACGACTGGCAGGAAGGCTTTTGCCTTGCCTGCCGTGCGCCCCGCGAATGCTGCGAACCAGATGCACAGCGCTACCGCTGCGATGAATGCGGCGAACATGCCGTGTACGGCCCGCACTGGATCGCTATTGCCGGACTCTTTTCGGAGGGCACGGCATGACGTTGACGGAACGCTTCCAAGCCTTCGTGTGTGAAGGCGACAGCATCACCTGCGAGGTTGCAGGCTTTGAAATCACCGCACGGATTGTGCGCGATGATTGCGGCGATGCACCAGACGAGCGCCAGGACGGATTTTGGCCGTCGCTCTACAAGGACAGCGCGGGCTTTATCGGTGCCGGTCCGAACCATCGCGCTCGCTTTGACGCGGCGCAGGCCCGCGCCGAAGCGATCATGGAAGCATGGCGCAAGGATGAATGGTTCTATTGCGGGATCGTTCTGTCTATCGCGAGAGAAGGCATCGTGCTCGACGCCCATGCCGCGAGCCTTTTGGGCATCGAGGCCAACTATCCTGACTCAGCGAACAGCCACCTGGATTCAGTCGCAAACGAGCTTTTGCCCGAAGCGCTGGACACTGGACGCGCCGCGATTCAACGCCTTTGCACAGCGGTCACAACAGACGAGGCGCGCGCATGAGCGCGCGCCCGTCATCCCCAACCAACTCAAATCAAGGAGGCCCGATCATGGCCCAACTTATTCTGAAATCCATTCCGCTCAACCAGCTGAAAATCTCCAAACTCAATATGCGCCGCAGCCGGAAGAAGCCCGACGTGTCGGATATTCTACCGTCTATCAGGGAGAGCGGCATTCGTCAGACTTTGCTGGTGCGCAAGGAAGGCGATCAGTATGGCGTCGTTGCCGGACGGCGGCGCTATTTCGCGCTAAAAGCCCTTGAGAAGGAGACAGGCGTCACCCCGCACGTGCCTTGCGCGATTATGCATGAGGAGGACGCCGCCAGCGCCATTGCGGCATCTGTCATCGAGAATGTCGGACGCCTGCCAGCTTCGGACATGGAACAATACACAGCGTTCAAACGGCTGCATGAAGAAGGCCGCGCTGTTGATGACATCGCCGCCTTCTTTGGCGTCACGGAACTCTTGGTTAGGCGGGTTCTGGCACTGGCCTCGCTGGCGGAACCCATACGGAAACTCTACGCCGAGGACGAGATTGACCGCGAGACGATCCGCGCCCTGACTCTCGCCACGGACGAGCAGCAGGCAGAATGGCTACGCCTCCATGAGAGCGAAGACGAACGCGAACCGCGTGGCCGAAACTGCAAAGCATGGATCACGGGCGGGGCCATTATCACGACCGACAAGGCGCTGTTTGAACTTACAGACTATGACGGTCAGATCACCGCAGACCTGTTTGGCGAGTATGGCGTCTTTGCGGATGGGGACACATTCTGGAAAGCGCAATCGGCAGCCGTGGCACAGCGGGTTGAGACTTATATCGCAGACGGCTGGACGGACGTGGTCTGCCTTGAGCGCGGGGCATATTTCCATCGCTGGGACCATGTGACCAAGACGAAGAAACAAGGCGGAAAGGTCTATGTCGAGTGTCGCCATGATGGCACGGTGACCTTCCACGATGGCTATATCTCTCAGGCCGAGGCGCGGCGACGCGACAAGGACACGCCAGCGTCCGGTAAGGCGGAAGCCGCGCCGGTAAAGCCGGAAATGTCCGGTCCTTTGGCAGAATATCTCTTACTGCATCGCCATGGCGCAGCCCGCGCCAGCCTGCTTGGGCAGCCCGCCATTGCGCTGCGCCTGATGGTCGCCCATACGATGACTGGCAGCGCCCTCTGGGATGTGCGCGCGCATGAATGCCGCTCGCGGAAGGAGGAAACGCAGGCCTCCATTGAAGCCTCGAAAGCGCAAGACCAAGTGGACGCCGCGCGGGAGCGGGTTGCCAACCTGTTTAGCGCGCTTGGGGTCAATGGCGAGATGCGTCGCAATGGCGATGGCTATCGTTTGTGCGAAATCTTCACCGCCATGCTCGCGATGTCGAATGAAGAAGTCGGCGAGGTTCTAGCCTTTGCCATGGCCGAAACGCTGGAAGCGGGCGGGCCTGTCGTTGAGACCGTTCTGCATGTCTGTGGCACCGACTTGTCTGCCTACTGGAAGCCGGAACCGGCCTTCTTTGAACTGACCCGCGATAAGCGGGCGATCAATGCGATGGTGGCAGATATTGGGAGCAAATCGCTGGCGGAGAGCTGCGCCACTGATCCCGCCAAAACCCAGAAGATCATCATCGAAAATCGGATCATGGGCGAAGGCTGCGCCCCAAATCCCGATTGGCGTCCGGCATGGATGCAGATGCCGCCATCGCGCCTTGTCGAAGGTGCGGGGTCTGCGCCTGTCGAAGCGTGGGACCGGATCAAGGGTCTGTTCGAGGCGGGCGAGACAGATGCCAGTCCCGAAGATGTCGATACGCAACAGGACGCCGCATGACGTTTTTGTCTCCCGTCAGTGCGATGTGAGAGGCCGTCCGGTGCTGGTCATCGGGCGGTCTTTCGCTTGCCTTGTGACGATGGGTGCGGGCAAGGTTCATCAAAGGAAGCGATCCAAAAAATGCCCTTCTGTGGGGTCGCTTTGTATCCGAGGCCCAAGCAAGTGGCGCTCTTTTCTGATGTTTCCTTGTCAAAGGAAGACCCCTTGTTCCCGTCTCTTGCCGTATGACCTGGACGAGGCCTGCCGCGCCTGAAACCGGCCCTGCGAAGAATTTTCCTCTGCGCTTGCGCGCATTCACCGCGAAGCAAAATTCGTCACCGGTCCGGTGCTCCACTTGCGTTGCGCCCCTGCGGGTTCAGGCCCGTCCAGCATCGTCCTGACGGTCCGGCGTCGACGGGGACAACGGGTCCCCGCTGGCAGCCAAGGAAACGAAAAGGAGAACACCATGGCCAACGCACTCGGATATGTCAGCGAAACCAAAACAGGCTTTGAAGGCACCCTCGCAATGATGAACCTCGCCGCTTCGATCCGCATCGAGAAAAATGCGGAGAAGACGGTCGAAACCCAGCCCGACTACCGCATCTTCGCCGGAGAAACTTCGACAGAAATTGGCGGCGGTTGGATGCGCAAAGCTAAGGCATCGGGACGCGATTATATCTCGATCACGCTGGCAGACCCTCAGATCGGACCACGCAAGATCTACGCAAATCTCGCGCCCGTGAAAGGCAAAAAAGGCCGCCACGTCATCCTCTGGAACCCGCGGGACTAGGGGCAGCCGTCATCACCCAAGAGCCGCTCCGGAGATCATCTTCGGGGCGGCTTTCTGTATAAAAACATTGGTTAATGCCGGGGCGGAATATGCAGAGGTCGCTTTTTGCGGCTACACATTCCGGCATCGCGCGGCATCTTTTTCTTTGTCTGATGACTAATAGAAAGGAGTGCTTAGACATGCCACGCGACAAGAAAAATACGACCTGCAAGGATGAATTACCAGAGCTTCTAACCGCTGCGGAGGCCGCGGAGTTTTTGCGGCTATCGCCCATCACCTTGTCCCATTATCGCTATCAGGGACGAGGTCCCATTTACCGCAAGCATGGCTGGCGCGTCTATTATACGCGCGAAGATCTTGTGGCCTGGTCAGACGGACAACGCTGGGCCTCTACGGGCGAGCCGATCCGGTCATGAGAAGGCGCAAGGGGCTAGTATGCATCACTGTTATCGGGGTCGGATTGGTTGCATTCGGGGCGGTGTTCAATCCATCCGATCGCCTGATCTGGAACCGGACAGCGAGCGCACCCGAAGGGTTATACTGGCTGAGCGACGCGCCCTTTGCCCATGGCCGCTGGGTCGTCGTCTCAGCCAGTGCGCATGAGGCGCAATGGGCTGAAGCACATGGGTTTGTGGGGCGGGATTGGCCGCTTTTGAAGCAAATCTCTGGAACCCCAAGCGATGAGGTTTGCAGGGAAGGTGTGCGTATTCAAATCAATGGATTGGAGGTTGGAGCCGCTCATATTGAAGACCGACTGGGACAAAACTTACCGGTCTGGTCGGGCTGTATTCTGCTTCAGGATGGGCAGTATTTCTTGATGAATGACCATCCAGACTCACTGGATGGCCGCTATTTTGGACCGACCGATGCGGCTCATCTGGACGGGGTTGCTACTCTGGTCGTGACATGGGGCCACTAGAGATGGTGGCGTGTTCCGGCAGATGGCGGCATTTTGCGGCGAAAGGCGACGTTGGATTAGATAGCGAACCCGGCAGTGCTGTCGTAAACCCGCCAGCTCCCGGCC
>NZ_AWFE01000109.1:0-5006 GCF_003263315.1 Hyphomonas sp. GM-8P | reverse complement strand
CCGGTCAAGGGCGCCCACGCCGGACGCTTACGATGATAACACTTTAAACGTCATTCTTTTTTTTGATTCTGTGGAAGTCATAAATTCTACCCATTTATCTCGGCGCCAAATCACAGCACACTTAGTTTTTTGAATCTCTATGTTTCAATGTTTCTTGGGCGTCCAACTCACGCGTTGAATTTCCGGTACGAACAAAATATTTTGCGGAATCCCCATCCCGTAAAAAAACGGGGTTCTGTGTAGGTTTAATGAGTAGCCAGCAGATATCTAAATCTCTCTGGCGTGGGAACATGCACTGCACATATGTGCAGACACTTAATCCGAGGTAGCGCTGAATAATCGAAACAATGCTTTGTTCAAAGCCATCTGCTGATTTAATTTTCAGAGTATTATAATCACGCTCTAATCCCTTGATTTCACCGCTATCATCGACACCAATCAATAGTGACCCGCCTTTGTGGTTCATCATTCCGCAAATCGTTTTGGCAATCACGTGTTCCAGTGTCTTATCGACCCTATTTTCATTCACATTCCAACGTAGAGTCTCTTTGAACTCCACACGATCATTTTCTCCACTGCCAATGATCTCCGGCAAACTGTGTTCAAGTTCGACCTCCAAAGCGCTGATAATGCGGTTGTTGCGCGAAACATATCTTCGCATCCAACCAAAAATCAGGCCCAGCGCTCCGCCAACAAATGAAAACAGAAATGTCATCGGACCGAGTTCAAATTGAGATCGCTTCAACAGGCGGTCCGCTGCAAAAGACCACATAGACGTTGCGGTTGTCTCGATTTCCCCCTGAAACTCAATCCAAAAGACGAGCGTTACAATTGGGTGCAATATCAGCACACCGATTAATACTCCAATGACTAAATCAACTAAAACTTGAACTGTTTTCATACCCTTAAACATCAGTATATTCCCAGATTGTGAGAGTGTGGTCGAGATCACGCGGCGCTATGTCGAACGCTTTTACTTTTCGTTATATCCAAGCAGGCGCAAGGCATTTGAGACAACCAGCAGCGTTGACCCCTCATGGATGAGCACAGCCGGACCAATTCCAAGACCGAACAATGTGGCTGGAATCAAAAACGCGACAATACCGAGGCTGACCCAGAGATTTTGCCGAATTATTCGGCTGGTCGCGCGGCTCAATCCGACGGCAAAGGGCAGCGTTTCAAGGTCATCGGCCATGAGGGCGATGTCAGCCGTTTCAAGCGCGACATCAGACCCCGCAGCACCCATGGCGATCCCAACCGTGGCATTGGCCATGGCTGGTGCGTCATTCACGCCGTCCCCAACCATGGCGACACCTTGCCCTTCACTGAGTGATTTGATCTTGATGACTTTTTCATCCGGCATCAGATCCCCAAAGGCTTCGTCCAGACCAACCTCACGCGCCACGGCATCTGCGACGTTTTGGTTATCGCCTGAAATCATCATCATACGGCTAACACCAATTTCATGAAGGCGGGCAATCACGGCCTTGGCCGCCTCGCGCGGGGTGTCCATCAAGCCGATGACGCCCAAATACCGCTCGCCTTGGCGCACAATCATCGTTGTGCGGCCATTGGCGGACAGCGCATTTACGGTTTCGACCAAATCATCAGGCACAGGCGCGCCGTCCACTTCGTCAAATAAAGCCAATTTACCGATATGAACAAGCGCTCCATCATAGCGCGCAGAAACCCCGCGACCTGTAATGCTCGCAAAATTTGTGGCGCTTTCCGGGACAGATCCCAGACGTGATTTTGCATCCCGCACGACCGCTTCGGCCAAGGGATGATCACTGAGCGTTTCAACCGCCGCACTAACTTTTAGCAATGTGTCTTCTTCAACATCACCATAAGGCACTATGTCTACAAGACGCGGTTCACCTTCAGTCAACGTGCCGGTCTTATCAAAAGCAATTGAATCTAATCGGCCAAGCGACTCCAACGGCGCGCCGCCTTTGATCAACACGCCGCCGCGCGCCGCGCGGGCGACGCCGGAGAGAATTGCACTCGGCGTGGCAATGGCAAGCGCACACGGGCTAGCGGCTACAAGCACGGCCATAGCGCGATAGAAACTCTGCGAGGCGGTTTCATCAAGAACGAGAAAGGCCAGCGAGGTCACGATAGCCAAAAGAATAACGCAAGGCACAAATATACGCTCAAACTTTTTCGTAAAACTCTGGGTTGGTGATTGCCGCGTCTCGGCTTCACTGACCATGGTGACGACACGGGCCAGCGTGGTTTCACCGGACAGTTTTGTCACTTCAACATCAAGACTACCTGAGCCATTGATTGACCCCGCAAAAACGCGGGACTCGGATTTGAGCGTGTCGGGATTTTCCGCCGCCTTTACGCGGTCAGCAACGGGGCGCTTATCCACGGGAGCGCTTTCGCCTGTAATTGGAGCTTGGTTGACCGCGCTCTGTCCACTCACCACAAACCCATCAGCCGGTAAGCGCTCATTGGAACGAACGATGACAACATCGCCAATCACTAATGCATCAATCGCAACCGTTTCTGTGGTATCACCGCGCCGCACAAGCGCTTCATCCGGGGCGAGGTCAGCCAGTGCCGAAATGGCATTACGCGCCCTAGTCATCGCGAAGTTTTCGAGCGCATGACCAATGGCAAACAGGAATAAGAGAAAGGCGCCTTCCTTCCATTCTCCAAGAATAGCGGCCCCCGTCGCGGCAACCAGCATCAGAAAATCAATCTGAAACTGCCCTATAAGTATCTTACCAAGCGCTTCACGCAGCGCGTAATATCCGCCGAAAAAGTAGGCTGCGAGTAAGAATCCAAAACTGATGGGATCCGGTAAAACATCAAGCTTGGGTCCGAGCCAGCCAATCAACAGACAAATTCCCGCCAATCCAGCAAAGATTATTTCCGCGCGCGGGCCCAGCAATCTGCTAAAAAAATCGCCATGTTCATGACCATGCCCATTGCTATCGTGATCATGATCTGTGTGGTCAGTGTTTTCCATAATTGTCTCCGTTTTGCATGAGCCTTGGCAGCCGAGGCTGCCAAGGCTGTTTAAGTTATTCTGCCGGAATTGCTTCGGGGTTGTGCGACGTTTCAACGAGAGAATGATGACCTCCCGGCTTTGGCGCAAACCAACGATGCAAAGCAGGCATCACCAAGAGTGTCAGCAAAGTTGATGAAATAAGTCCGCCTGTCACAACCGTTGCCAAAGGTCGTTGGACCTCTGCGCCCACACCCGTTGCAAAGAGCAAGGGAGCAAGACCTAATGCGGTTGTCATGGCGGTCATTAAAACAGGACGCGCGCGCAGACCCGCTGCGTCAATCGCCAGTTGATCTTTATCGCGGCCTGCACGCGCAAAATCATCCATAAAGCTGACCAGCACCATGCCGTTACCTAAAGCTATGCCAAACAAAGCAATAAACCCGACCGTGGCTGGAACAGAGACAGGTAATCCCGTAATCCAAAGCGCCATGGCTCCGCCAGTCAGCGCCAAAGGAATATTGAGCAGAATCAGAACGGCTGATTTTACCCGGCCAAACGTCATCAATAGAATCAGGAATACGATCCCAAGTGTAATCGGAATGACCACTTTGAAACGCGCATTGGCCTGCTGTTGCAGTTCAAATTGCCCACCCCAAACCACACGATAACCTGGCGGTAAGTCCAGATTGGCATCGGTTAGGCCCTGTGCCTCGATCACGAATGAGCCGATGTCGCGGCCCCGCACATTTGACTGCACGGTGATAAAGCGCTCACCATCCTCGCGCGTAATCTGGCGCGGCCCGATAACAGTTTCGATATTGGCCACTGTTTCCAGCGGAACGCGTGCTCCTGAAGGCGATTCCAGCACAACCCGACTAATCGCTTCTGGCGTATCGCGGTTTTCGGCATGAAATCGCACAACGATTGGAAACTGACGCACACCCTCAAACAATGAGCCCGCTTCCGCACCGCCAACCGAGGCCCTGAGTGCATCCAAGGCATCTTCAACATCCAGACCGTATCGGCCCAAGGCCGCCCGGTCCATTGTCACAACGAGTTGGGGAGCGCCTGTGATTTGATCGGCTTGCACTTCCGCAGCGCCTTCGACCTGTTGCAGCAAGGTTTGAAGTTCTTGTGATTTTGCAAGAAGCACGTCGGAGTCCGGGCCGAAAATTTTAACGGCAAGCTCAGCCCGTGTTCCTGTCAGAAGCTCGTCGACCGACATCGCGATTGGCTGACCAATATTGACAACAATCCCCGGAAAAGATTCAAGGTTTTCCGAGATAGCTGTTCGCAAATCTTCCGCCGACATACCGTCCCGCCATTCAGATTGCGGGTTAAGTTCGACAAAGGCTTCTGCGCTATTGGTCGGGTCGGCATGGGCACCGACTTCA
The DNA here is from genome assembly GCF_003263315.1 of Hyphomonas sp. GM-8P. NCBI lineage: Bacteria > Pseudomonadati > Pseudomonadota > Alphaproteobacteria > Hyphomonadales > Hyphomonadaceae > Hyphomonas > Hyphomonas sp. GM-8P. Next base: position 653 of record NZ_AWFE01000109.1, on the reverse strand, counting down.
CCTCGGCCAACCCGAGTCACGATAGATTTAACCTCTGGAAAAGCTTCCAGAAGTCTCTTTTCAATACGTGTCGTCGTTTGAGAAGCCTCCGTTAAGGAGATGGACGGGGCCATGGTCACGCGTAGCAAAATGTCACCCTCTTCAAGAGCGGGCGTAAATTCTGATCCCAGGCGTGAACCAGCCATTCCGCCGATTATGAGTAGGATGGCGGCAAGGCCGATGGCCGCTAGTCTGCGGCGCACAAAAAACGAGGCCGCTTGAGTGACGAAACGCGCTATTCGTCCCATTTCATTTTTCGATTTCACCTTGCCTTTGCGCATGAACGCGTTGGCCAGTGACGGAGCAATCAAGGCGGCATAAAAAAGCGAGCCCGTCATAGCCAATGCAGCAGAAGCGGCCAGTGGCCGGAAGGTTTTGCCTTCCACGCCCTGCAATGAGAAAAGCGGTAAGAAAACAATGATGACCACTGCAACAGCTGCGATTAGCGGCGCAATGACTTCTGCTGTAGACCTTGCCACGACATTGCGTTGATCTTCAGAGGGGTCGCTTTCGCGAAGGCCGCGATCCACATTCTCAGTGATAACAATAGCGCCATCTACCATCATACCAATGGCAATAGCAATGGTCTGCCCCACTGAGGTGGTCCATCGCCT
>NZ_AWFE01000108.1:0-5041 GCF_003263315.1 Hyphomonas sp. GM-8P | reverse complement strand
GGGGCAGGCTTCCGCGAATTCGATACCGTGCCGCCGTTCGATCATGTCCGGGATCTCGCCGGCTGGCTGGGTGAGCAGCGCAACGATCTTGAGGCCCCGGCCATTGCCGCCGTGCCGGAGATTGCCGGTGTGCTGGAAATGCTGAAGGCATTGCCAGACGCGCTGCTGGCCCGAATGAGCGGATCGGGGGCGACCTGTTTTGCCCTGTTCGACACCGAAGAAGCCGCCCGCCGGGCCGAAGCGCAGCTCAGCGCCGACCGGCCGGACTGGTGGATCCGGGCAACCACGCTGGGAGACGCCGTGTGAGCTGGGAAGCGATGACCTTTATCCGCCTGATGGGGCCGGTCCTCCTGTCGGCGGCGCTGTGTGGTATGATGTTCCTTGTGCGGATTGATGACGCGCCGGATGGCGGCCGCAAGGTGCAGGCCGCACCGGTGCCAAGCTCCGGCGGGGTGGCCATCCTGATCACGCTGGCTGTATCGGCCTGGCTTGCGGGCGAGGCGGGGCTGATCTCGCAGAACTGGACCCGCAACGGCACACAGACCGTGCTGGCCGTGACTTTCGCGGCCGGGGCCATCGGCTTCGTGGACGATAAGTGGGGCATGAGCGCCTGGCTGAAGCTGGTGTTGACCGCCACGCTGGCCATCAGTTTTGCGGTGCTGGACCCGGGCCTGCGCCTCGCCAGCCTGCCATTGCCGCTGGTCATGGCGGGCGTCGCCTTCTGGCTGCTGGTCACCATGAATGGTGTGAACTTCATGGACGGCTCCAACGGCCTCGCCATGGGATCAAGCGCGATCATGCTGCTCGGCGCGGCAGGTGTGTTCTGGCGGGTGGATCCTGCGCTGCCGTCACCGGCGCCAGACCTCGCCTTTCTCTGCGTGACAGCCGCGCTCGCCATTCTGGGCTTCCTCGCCTGGAACCTGCCGGGCAAACTCTATGCGGGCGACTCCGGCGCCTTCGGTATAGGCGCCTTCTTCGGCGGCGTGGGCATCATTGTCGGCGTCGTCTCGACCATCTGGACCGCTGCGATTCTGTTCCTGCCTTTCCTGGTGGACGTGGTGCTGACCGTCCTGTGGCGCGCAAAGAACGGCCAGTCCGTCATGACCGCCCACCGCGATCATGCCTACCAGCTGTTCCTGCGCAGCGGCTGGAAGCATATTCCTGTTGCCGTGCTCTGGTGGGTCTTCAGCTGGGCCTGCGCGCTCGCCGCGATGAACGTGCCGGATGGGCTGGCCGCGTTCGCCTTCTTTGGGCTGATAATCGTGGGGAGTGGCCTCTGGTTTCTACAGCGCCTCACGCTGGGCAGGAGGCTCGCGGCAGAGGGGCATTAAACACCTGCGCCTTGAAAGTCAGTTCAATAAAGAGCCGTCGTAAATGGCCATTGTTCGCCGGTAGCGGACATTGACTGGAAGAGCGATCGATGCAGATTTTCCTGCGACAAATTCGGCGCTGTTTGTGGAGGACAGGTTGAGAAAAGCAACGCTCGCAGGACTTATTCTGTTGAATGTTTTTGATGTCGTTCTTCACGTAGCGATTGATCGCGCAGAGCCAATCCGGATTACCGGGAACACTTTGATTATCTTGGCCGCGGCCTTCTCAATATTCTCAACATCAATTTCAAATGGGCGTCGGGCCGTCGCAGTCGGGCTCATTGGTTACGTCGGGCTCAACGCATGGTTCGTGCTGCAGTCGGGAATTGGGCCGGTGGGCGTGGGGCTGATTGCCATTACCAGCGCAATTTCAGGAATATACCTCCTGAGAGCGCGATCCGATTAGGGCGCCACTACCGGCAATTACTCGCCGAAAGCTGCCGCTGCCTTTGTGGGTCAGAACACGTCTCCCAATCCTTCGCCCCAATTGGCTGAGCATCGCCGATTACAGGCCTTTGGTTCAATTTTGCAACCTGCATCATTACCGCAAGCTGGATGATCTCGGACGGCGTCTTGAAATAGGGAAATAGCTTCTGGCCTACTCCTGGAGCCCAAGTATCCAGGATGAGCCTCCTTAAGGTCGTTTAAAGAAATATTACCCCTTCTCTGGTCAGCCAGCCTGTTCGGATCGTGCTTCGGAACGGGCAACCTGCTGCTTCACTTGCCAGAAGCTATCCGGGGTCACCGAAATCGAGTCTATTCCGCACTTCACAAGAAAATCTGCGAATGCCGGCTTGTTGCTGGGGGCTTGTCCGCAAAAGCCAACTTTCGCTCCCACCGCATGCGCCTTTTCTATAACTGTTCGGATCATCCACTGAACGGCCGGGTCGCTCTCGTCGAAGATGTCAGCAAGAAGTTTCGAATCCCTATCAACGCCGAGCGTGAGTTGAGTAAGATCATTCGACCCGATGGAGAAACCGTCAAAGCGCTGAGCGAACTCCTTCGCCAGCACGACGTTCGAAGGAATTTCGCACATGACATAGATTTCAAGCCCGTTATCGCCACGTTCAAGCCCATTTTCAGCCATCACCTCCAGAACGCGATCCGCTTCAGTTAGAGTACGGCAAAAGGGGATCATGACCACCACATTTGACAAGCCGATCTCCTCTCGCAGTTTGCGGATCGCCTGGCATTCCAGAGCAAAACCGTCCCTGTAAAGCACAGAATAATAGCGGGCTGCGCCCCTGAAGCCGATCATAGGATTTTCTTCATCAGGCTCGAACTGACGTCCGCCGATCAGGCTCGCATATTCGTTCGTTTTGAAATCGCTCATCCTGATGATCACCGGATGCGGATATTGCACTGCAGCGATCTCGGCGAGCCCCCGGGAGAGACGGTCAACAAAATAGTCGCGGCCGTCGGAATAGCCGCTGGTCAGATGGCTGATTACTTGCCTGGCGTCCGCGTCTGTTAACTTGTCAGGATCGAGTAGCGCCATAGGATGCACACGTACATAGTTTGAAATAACAAATTCCATACGCGCTAATCCGACACCGTCTGCAGGCAGTTGCCACCAGCGATAAGCGGCCGAAGGGTCGGCCATATTGAGCATAACCTGGGTTCGCGTATCCGGCAGGTCGACGATATCCAACTCCTCAAATTGAATTTCTGCCTGGCCGGCGTAAACGCGGCCTTCATCGCCTTCCGCGCATGAAACCGTAACCTCATCGCCTGATTTGAGTTTCGCCGTTGCGTTTTCGGCGCCGACCACTGCAGGCAGACCCAGCTCACGGCTGATAATCGCAGCATGCGAGGTGCGCCCACCGTGATCGGTCACGATGGCGGCAGCACGTTTCATGATGGGAACCCAGTCCGGATCCGTAGTGCTTGTCACCAACACTGCACCATCAATAAATGATCCAATCTGATCTGGGCTTTCCACCACCTGCACAACACCGGCAGCTGCGCGGTCTCCAACGCTGAGGCCGCGTACTAGGATGTCTCCCTTGTTCTTGAGGCTGTAATTACGAATGACGCCCGCCTTGGTCATGGCCCGGACGGTTTCAGGCCGTGCCTGGACTACATAGATGTCTCCGGTCACACCATCTTTTGCCCACTCCATATCCATCGCGCAGCCATAATGATTTTCAATGGACACGGCCCAGCGAGCCAGCTGCAAAATCTCGTCATCATCGAGAACGATCGTGCGCTGCTCTTCCGGCGATGTTTCGACTATTATGGTCGGCGCGCCAGAGCCCTCGCCGTAGACCATCTTCACGGTCTTCTCGCCAAGCTTTCGCTTGAGAATGGGTTTGCATGACAGGTCGGCGAGCAGAGGTTTGAAAACGTGATATTCATCTGGATCGACGACCCCCTGCACGACTGTTTCGCCCAGTCCCCAAGCTGCATTGATAAGCACGATCCGATCAAATCCTGTCTCGGTGTCAATGGAGAACATAACGCCTGATGCCCCGTGATCGGCACGAACCATACACTGTACACCAACAGAAAGTCCGACATGCATATGGTCGAAACCCTTGGTGTCGCGGTAGCTGATAGCTCGGTCCGTAAACAGCGAGGCGAAACACTTCCGGCAAGCGTCAAGGAGTGCGTCTTCGCCGGAGACATTCAGAAATGTTTCCAGCTGCCCAGCGAAACTGGCTTCGGGAAGGTCCTCCGCCGTCGCGCTTGACCTCACTGCGACAGACGGAATGTGATGAGCCGACATAGTCCCGAGTTCACGGTACGCATCCCTCACCGCCCGACAGACCTCGTCCGGCCAGTTTCCATCAAGGAACAACCTTCGGATCCTATCGCCAGCGGCCTGAAGGTCGATTTCGCGGCGCCCATAACGAGCGAGTTCCTCTTTGATGGGTACCCTGAGATCATTCTTATCCACAAAACGCCAATAGGCGTTAGATGTGAGCGCGAATCCCGGCGGTACTCTCACCCCCGCCTGCCGGAGTTTCGAGCTGAGTTCTCCCAGGGAGGCGTTTTTACCCCCCACAAGGGGGCCATCCGTGCGCCCGATTTCGTGAAACCAGGCAATCAAATCTGAGGGATTGGACGCAGCCATAAGAAAATTCCCTGTTCTGAGCAAAGACATTCACACAAGTCTTTTACCAAGTTCGTCATAAGGTCGAAATAGGAGAAGCTCGGGTTTAAACTTTGAACACCCTAGCCAAATCAGGTAGGCCAGCTTTACTGCCTGAACAGCCGTAATGGGCCAGGACGCGTCTCTCGAAACACCGTTGTTGATCGGCAATCACTCGCCGAAAGCAGACATCTCCAGAACCGCCGGTTGCGAATCCGTGCGAGATCCGTCGAGGTGTAGGAGCAAATCAGGACCGCTATGGTCCTGGAAACGTAGAAAATGTTCTTTTGAATTGTTCCAGAAACGCTGGTAAATTCACGCGATGCGATCCGGGGACTTTCTAGATTTGACCGTGAAGTCTGGAGCCTGACTTGGACCGGGAAGTACCTCTTGATCGGCTTGTTGGTTTGTCGAACGACCAGACCAGTCTCGCCTCAAGCCAGGTCACCGAACGCCGCACACAGTATGGCGCAAACGCCATTCTCGAAGAAGCGTCGTCGAATTGGTACAATATCATTCGGAATACGATTCAGGATCCGATGATTTGTGGTCTGCATCCCGAAAAGTGGTCCGGTAT
>NZ_AWFE01000107.1:0-5439 GCF_003263315.1 Hyphomonas sp. GM-8P | reverse complement strand
TCTGGTGGACCACTCCGGTGGGGCAGACCAGTCTTTATGGGCGTCCGGAATGTTTTTCCATCAAGCTCGTACTCGAGTGCACCACCATTCACTGTACCAACTGACGCAGAACGCACTTGTTCGTTTGAAGCGTTCATCACAACGTCAATATCGAAAGTTTTCTCGTCATGATTAGGGGTTAGAACTGCAACGATATTGCGCTGCTTCGAGATAACCCAACTAGGGGCCAGTGGTACAAGCCACCCAGTTTCCGGGCAACGAGTTTCTAGTGCATACAAGTAGGACTTGGCACGGTTTCCTTCCCCGTCGTGCTCGATTCCTAGTTGAGTTATCTCTTCATCAACAGAAAGCGCCACACGTTTTTGATTTTCTTCTATTTCTTTCCGGCGCTGCTTTGATGATCCAACTATATTCAACGCACCCCAAGTGAGCATGCAGGCAACTGGGTTCAAATCCGAGGCGTAAGTATCGCAGCCAATCCGGGCCGCCTCAAATGGGATCGACCCCCCCCCGGAGAAAGTGTCACCAATTTTTGGACGATGTCCAAACCGCAGAACCCCGAGTTGCTCCACCAGTTCCGCAATCGAAGCCGCGTTGATGCCGAACGTTCTGTAGGCTCGCTGAATGTCGGTCCACACCGGCTGAAGTAGCCACGCTTCATCAAGTTCTTCGGGGCGCTTCGCGATTGATGCCTTCTCTTCATACGTCGCATATGAGGCTATGAGCTTGCGGAAGACGGGTAGCTTTTCGTCATCGCTGAGGCCGCGCTGCCAAGATAGTTTCAGCCCCAGCTCAATAGCGTCGAGCGGAAAACTCATTGAAGCGATATCTGGCTCAGTCAGGTCAGAACCCTTCGTTGAGGCTTGGAAGAAATCCCACGGGTTATCGAGCTCGATCCGCGCTGCGATTTCAGCTGGATTTAGGGCATTCTGCACCAAGGCGCGTCGTGCGAGCCCTTCATCATCGAACGCCATTAGCTTTTCGAAGATTTCGAGGTCTTCTTCCGGCGATCCAGTCTGTGGCAACAACGAGCCGAGTACGATAGCTCGCACGAGAATGAGCGGCTTCCGGCCTTTCCAATACGACCCCAAGCCCGTGAGCGTTTGCCCCAGATTTGCTTTCCGTTCCTTCTGAGCCTCGAATGAGACCTTCTGTGCCGGGAATACCGACTCGATGAGGGCGGGGGCGTCTTTGAGGGCGAAGGGGGTGAGTTTGGTCATTCGGTATCGTCCTGGAAGAGGTCGAGGGTGGGACGATCGCCCGGCTTGCTGAGCGCACGGCGCGCGCGGGGTTGAAGCAGATCGCTTTGCGCGACATCGCCAAGCGCGTGTTTGAGGGCGAGCCGCCAGCCCTTGCCGGCATCATGGATCGTGCCCGTCGCGATGGCGGTCATGCCGAACAGCCACCAGCGTTCTTCGGGCCGCAGCGCCAGCCAGTTGCGCACGGCGACGGGGATCTTCTCCATCTCCATGTCTTCCACCGCCCAGGCGAGCACGCAGAGCTCCTTGCCGAGAAGCCGGTCAACCTTGTTGTCGCCGACCTTCCACGCAGACGTCGTGAGATCGTGGCCCTTGAGGCGCGCATTGAACGCCCGCTGCACTTCACTGCGGATCGCTGTCCACCGAGGACGATCGATCCGGACACGGTCAATGACCGAGAACTCGTCGCTCGTCGCTTGCAAGCCAAGATATTCCCGGATTTCAACGCGGCCGGAATTGCCCTTGGGGATCAGGACGAGGAAATGATGCGGATCAGACGTCGCAGGAACGCCGAAGCCGAGCGTCGGCTTGGCGACCTGTTCCGGCCCTGTCTTTTTTGATGTGCTCGCCCGTGCCATGTTCAGCCTTCCTGCACCACATCGCCGGGGCGCAAGTCGAGGCTGGCCAATTTTGCAAACTCCTTAACGTCAAAGCCGCTCTCGAAGGCGATGCCGTCAGAAATGGTGACGGCAAGCGGCGCGGCATGGTCATTCAATACCTCGCGAAGGCTGTTGACCACGCCTTCGATCATCGCAGCGGTAATCTCACGCTCCTGAAAGCGAACCGATACTGTGTGCTCGCCTTGGCCGATTTCGATCCTGACGCCCTTGAACTGCGTATTTACACTGTCGCGGAACTTGTTGATCACACCGAAAACCTTGTCGGTGTTATCGAGCGTGACCCGCTTTTTCTGAAGCTTGGCAGGCTTTGCGTCATCGACCTGAACGCTGGTATCTCCCCGCGCAGCAATTCTAAAATCTGCAGTCTTGGTCGCTTCACCGGCCTGCGCATAAACGAGTAATCGGACTTCGTTTGAACCAATTTCGAACGGCGCAGCATACTCTGCGCCATCCTTCGGGTTTGATCCGTCAATTGTGTACCGCATCGTAGCACGCGGTGTCGCTTGCAGTGTGACCAGCCGCTTGTCGGCCGCCGGATCAACCTGATGCCGGACCTTGATATCAGCAAGCCACCGGACGGGAGGTCCGGCTTCGTAATGATTGCTTGGGTCTTCTGCGAAAAAATACAGCGTTCCCTCACTCGTCTTGAAGGTCTCCGGATCATCAACAATCGGATTATCCTTGCTTGGCGTGGGGTTTGTTGAATACCGAATGACCGGACTGTCACCTGCATGGCGAGGTGTAAGGGTCAGGATCGAATCTCCGTCATCCCCGCTAGCCTGCACCATGACGTTGACGCTGGACTTCTCCGTCGGGAATGGACCCTTCTCGATATAGCCGTCTTCGCCAAGACGCCATCGGCCTTGCTTGAGCGCTTCCTGCTTCAGCGTGTCCATGCCAGCAGACCCAGGCATCCATGACCAGGCCGGATTACTCCGCGCGCGGCTGACAACGTCTTTCCACGGTGTGCGGCGGTTATCTTTCCCTGACGGCCAGAGATACGCTTCGGCCATTGCGAAGGCTTCTTCGAAATTGCTGGAAAGATCGAGAGTGAGTTTGTAATTGGCGCTTGGACCCGCCAATAGCCGCTCGATCTGAACCTCTGCGGACTGATCGCCGCTGCCGATCTTGAGCCCATTGTCGATAGTGACCGCCAACAGCCGCTCACTGTCGTCTGTGACTTCAACGCTTGGAAAGTAGAGACGGTTGTAGCCCGCCGAAAGCGCTTTATTGAACCGGTCTTCGGCTTCTTCTGACCGGTCACGAGCCTCTTCGAAAAGTGTGTCGCCCGCTTTGAGGCGCTTGGCGATTTGTTCAATCGCATAGAGCTCGCGCAACCTGTCTTCAACAGCGTCTGCGAGATGGCTGTCCTGACCCGTCAGCACAAGCATGTTGTTTTTGTCTTGCTGATAGTCGAAGAAATTCTGCAATTCATTGGGTGGCACTTTGCCGTCAGCCCGGATGACAATAAGGACGCGTGGACCACTAAGTTTAAGATCATCGAGTTTTGGCAGGATCTGCAAGTCCTGGTAAGCTTTGCGACTCTGCGGCTGCAGGATGCTAGTCAACCGGTTGATCAGCGCCTGATCGATTTTGGGCTGTGGAATTTCCTTGGCCGTGCGTTCGACTTGGCGGGACAGGTTTTCCGTTTCCTTGACGAAGAACCTCTGGTCTTCGCGGTGGAGATACCAAGCCTGCTCCCTGAGGCGGGTCAGCGCTTCAAGAAATTCATCCGGCTTTCGGTTCGGAGCCGATAGAAATTCAATGATCTCACTATCCGACAAGCCAATCCGCCCACCAACAGCGCGTGATAGAGATGACGCCAGCAACAGCGTCATGACCTGTTGGGCAGCGTCATTTCCGAGTTCGCCGTCGATTGTTTCAGCAATGGCGTTGCCATCATCGGCAATGTCCCGAGTGACTGCAGGGATCAAGGCCGGCGCAATACGCTCGATTTCGTCGCGAACCTGATCATCTTCAAGGTCAAGATGCTGCGTGCCGACAAGGAAGACATCGTCTGATTTTCTTTGCTCGACACTCTTCAGAAGTCTTGCGGTGAATTGCATCAGTCCGCGCGTCTGCCGAAACCCCTCGTTTTCCTTGAACAGCGCAACGAGGTGTTTGAAGGACGGATGAAACGGATATGTTTCACGCACCTGTTCTGTGATTTGCTCGATACTGGACGCAACTATGTAACCGCCGCTCTCCGCTTTTTTTACCTGGGCGGCGTATTCTTCTGCGACATCGGTGATGACGCGCTCATCGGGCAGCTCGTCAATCAGGCGTTTCTTCAGAATTTCGTAAATTTCATTGCCGTTCAATTGCACCGGTGTGATCGTCATAGCCTGTCGCCGGGTTTCCGACTTCAGGTTCTCGATGGCCTGTTTCAGGGCATTTGTCTGGTTCGCATAACTTCCGGTTAGATTCGCAACAATAATGGCGCAATTGGGCAGTTCGATTGCCGCGCTCATCAGTGAGCTGAGGCTGTAGACGACCATGTCGGCAAGGGTTCCTTGACCGAATGATTGGGTCGCCGCGTTTTGGAGATAGGGTGGCAACTCATCGAGGAGAATCAGGGTTGGCTCATCGCCAATGATCTCTTTCCACATCCTCTGATCGACGGCCTTCGGCCCGTTTGCCCAGAAAGGCCTGATCTTGTCGCCTGCACCAAGCTGTTCGGCGATCTCGCCCCAGAGATAATTATCCGGGCTATTACGGCCATTAAAAGCTGCGATGCGTGCCTGACCGAAGTCGACGCGGCTGTTCAACTCTTCTGGCAGATTCTCGGGGCGCAAATGCGAATGTCGAGCCAGCAATCCGAGGGCGACCATCATATGCGTTTTACCACCACCCATGGCCTGCGTTAGTTCGAATACAGCCTGATCGGACTTTCCTGAAAGCCGTAGCATGCCTTCCTTGAAGAGCTGCTCCATACCTTTGGTGACGAAATTTCTGGAGAAAAAGGCGCGCCCATCACCTTCATCGGTAATAAGGTCTGAAAGATTCTCGATACCTTGTGCCATCCGATAATCGCGGACAACGGGATTAAATACGCAGGCCTGTTTAACGGTCTTGATCATTCGGTTTCGTCCTTGCCACGTTTCTCGCGTTCAACGTCGCTGTCGGCTTCGTCGTGTGTCGCGCAATAGTTAATGATCATCACTTCGACCATATTGGCGATCGATCGATGCTCCTTGTCTGCAGTTGCGCGAAGGGCCTCTTTCAAATCTGGGTCAATTCGAAGGGTCAGCGTTGCCGACTTCGTATTTGTCATGATTCCATCTCACTGCATTTGTACTGCAAAACGCATCATCTGTTGATTTGTGCAAAGGCGCAATTGCTAATTTTCGGCATTTTTCTGACGCGTTCATTGCCAACTCTCACTGTATCTCGGCAAGTATCTGGTTCAGTAGTCGCATGCTTGAAGCGCGTCCTTCTCATCAAGGTGCCGCTCTCCTGGAATATGTGCGTCATGTGCCGAAGTAGGTGACTGTCAACATCGAATGCCTCCCTCCGCCTCAATAACTCTTCCCATCAGTCAGGTGGGCGGACGGTGCGTC
>NZ_AWFE01000106.1:0-5505 GCF_003263315.1 Hyphomonas sp. GM-8P | reverse complement strand
TGTAGGCCGTCGCCTGGCCCGGCATCACGATATAGCGCTCAATGGCTTTGCGGCAGTCGCCTTCGGGGTTGGGCGTATTGTCCATGAGGTACTGGATCGCCTGTTCGCGGGTCCAGTGCTGGTCATGGATGCCTGTGTCGACCACCAGGCGCGCAGCGCGCCAGATCTCCATGGCGAGTCGGCCGAAATCATCATACGGATCGCTGTAATAGCCCATCTCCTTGGGCAGGTATTCCGAATAGAGGCCCCAGCCTTCGACGAAGGCGGTGAAGCCGCCATACTTGCGGAACTTCGGCACGCCGGTCAGTTCCTGCGCAATCGCGATCTGCATATGGTGTCCCGGAATGCCTTCATGGAAGGCCAGCGCCTGCATCTGGTAGGTCGGCATATCCTGCATGCGGTAGAGGTTGGCGTAATAAGTGCCCGGGCGGCTGCCATCGGGAGCGGGCTGCGAATAAAATGCCTTGCCGGCAGACTTTTCGCGGAACGGCTCCACCGCTTTGACGATCATGTCCGCCTTGGGGAATGTGTTGAACACGGTCGGCAGGTCTTCGCGCATCTGGTCGATCCATGTTGTGGCTTCGTCCAGGTATTCGGCTTTGCCTTCCGGCGTGTTCGGCTTGAAGAATTGCGGATCGGTCCGTGTGAAGTCGAAGAACTCCTTCAGGCTGCCCTCGAAGCCGACCTGTTTCATGATCCCGCGCATTTCGTCCTGGATCCGCGCGACTTCTGCCAGGCCGAGATTGTGGATCTCCTCGGCCGTCATGTCGGTGGTCGTGTAGTCGGCGAGCCTTGCGGCGTAATACGCCTCGCCATCCGGCAGCTTCCAGGCGCCGTCATCGGTCGTGGCCGTTTTGGCCTGCTCTTCGAGTTCCGCAATGGCAGCTTCATAAGCAGGGCCAACGGAATTGGTCAGGGCATCCGTGGCCTCATCCAGCAATTGGTCGGCGTCTTCCTGCGAGATTGTCCCGGCATCGACCAGACCGGCAACCTTCTTGCGGAAGTCGCCCATGAGCGGGCTGTCCTTGCCGCTGTCATCGAAGGGCGCTCCGGTGATCACGCCCTTGGCGTCCGACAGGACATAGTCATAAACGAAGGCAGGCGGCTGGATGCCGTCAGCCAGCGCAATCCGCGCATTCTCAAGGTTCTGTTCCATGTATGCGGGCACGCCATTGAGACGGGAGATGTAGGCCTCGGCATCGGATTTGGTGGCGATCTGGTGCTGATTGATCAGGAAAGCCGGAATCTCGGCCTGCGCGCCGTTCATCTGGTCAAAGACGTAGCGGTGGTGGCGGTATTTGTAGTCGGACTCGGCGGACTTCAGGTTCAGCTCGGCGATGCGCCACGAGAGTTTGGCCTGATGGTCCAGCAGGGCCGGATCGAAAGACGTCTCCATTTCGGCAATATTGGCGCGCTGGATCTCCAGCTCTTTCAACACATTGGCGTCGGAGACATCGTCCCACTCACCGTAATTGTCCTTGATGCCGAGATAGGTCTGCGCGACCGGGCTGCGGGAAACGGTCTCGTCGAACTTCTGGTCGAACCACGCATTGAGCCGGGCGGATTCTGCCGCGATGTCCTCCGCGCTGGGCGCGGCTGGTGAGGCGATCGCCTCGGCCGCGGCGGCTTCGGTCCCTGCAGCAGGCGTTGCAGTTTCCTCATTCATGGCACAGCCCGCCGTTGCAATGAGCAGGGCCAGCACCGACGAACGGGCAATCAGGACAGGTTTCATGGGGGTCTCCAGGTAAGCGGGAATCTGTAATCTTGACGGGCAGTCTTAACGCTTTTTTCGCTTTCGTTAACCTTTGCCGCCTATCTCTCTGTAGACTAGGATTCATAGCGGCTGAGTCGGCTTGCCGGCCCGGCCGGACAGTATTGCCCGGCATGCATTTCTTGTCAGCCGGTGGCGGGAGTTGAAGAGCAGCATGGACACCAATACCCGGATGCATGAGAGCCCGCCTGAAGAGGTCGAAACGGTCGAGGGCTCCGGACTGGAATTCACGCGTCCGAAGATCGACGTGATGCAGCTCCTGTTCTGGGGCTGCCTGCTGATCTCCATCGCCGCGGCCAGCGTGGCGCTCGCCTGGCCGAAGGCCTCCGGCGCGCCGGGACCGATCCTGCTGATCGCCATGGGCTCGGGTGGCCTCGTCTTCCTGCTGTGGACCGTCCGCGGGGCAGGGCGCATGCTGGGCCTCTTCCCGGAGAAAGGTTCCGCGATCCGCGCCGCGCAGGCCAGCCAGCCGCGCTTCGGCTGGATCGAGGCGCTGGACGAAAGCGTGCTGATCGCAGACCAGGGCGGCGCCCCGGTGGCGGCGAACACCGCGTACAAGGATCTCACCAGCATGGCGCTGATGGTCAGCCAGGGAGACAATGCGCCGGTGACCGTGGACCGCCTGTTCGGCGCGAGCCCGGGCCTCGCCGCGCCGGTCTACCGCCTGTCCAAGGATGCCAAGGCCGGCATGGCACGCCGCGAAGTGTTGCCGCCGATCACGATCGGCCCGGAGCAGGTGCCGGCCCAGTACGAAATCTCTGTCTCTCCGCTGCCGCGCGGCAAGGTGCTCTGGCGCATCCGCCCGATCGCAGGCGAGCGCGAGGCGACCGGGGCAGCCGACCTGAAGTCGCTTTATGTCGAAGACGCGCCGATGGGCTTCTTCGCCGCCCGTCCCGACGGCACGATCACTTATGCGAACTCCTGGTTGCGCGATACGCTCGGCCTGCCGGAGTCGGCACGCAATGTCCGGATCGACGACATCATGCGCCCGGAATTCGTGAAGATGCTGTCGCGCGACCGCAAGACCGGCCTGCCGGGCCGGGTCGATGTCCAGATCCGCGGCCGCGACGGAATCGAGATCCCGGTTCATGCCATCACCACTTGGTCGGGCCGCGGCGCCGAAGCTGCCGGCCGCACGATCCTGCTGCCGAGCGCGCAGATGCTGAATGGCGGCGAGGAGCGTTTCGCCCTGACCGGCTCGCGCCCGCCGCGCCCGGATGGCGACCCGATGTTCGACGATGCGCCCTTCGGCGCGGTCCGCCTGCAGGGCGATAGCGTTCAGGGGGCGATCATTCTCGACGCCAACCGCGCGCTGATGGAAATGACCGGTGGCCAGGCAGCGCCCGGCGGCCAGTTCGCGGCCATGTTCCAGGCCGAAGACGGCGAGGATGCGCTTTCCAGCGTGCTTGTGGATGCGATCGACAAGCCGGTCGGCCTGAAGCTTGCCGGCAAGGATCCGCGCCACGTCAACGTGTTCGTCGCCCTTGATGGCAATGGCCGCCCGTCGGTCGCCTACGTCATGGACATCACAGACCAGCGCCAGTTGGAGATCCGCCTCGCGCATGGCGAAAAGATGCAGGCCATTGGCCAACTCGCCGGCGGCGTGGCGCACGACTTCAACAACGTCCTGCAGGGCATCATCCTCAACAATGAGGAACTGATGGTGCGCCACCCGCTGGGCGATCCGTCCTATTCGAACCTCCAGTCCATCAACGAGTTCGCGATGCGGGCGAAGGAACTGGTGAAGATGCTGCTCGCCTATGCGCGCCAGCAGACTTTCAAGCGCGAGATCTTCGCGGTGCCGGACTTCCTCAGCGAATTCTCGATCCTCCTGCGCCAGTTGCTGGACGAGCGGATCGAGCTGGAAGTCGTGCATGGTCGCGATGTGCCGCACATCAAGGCCGACAAGAACCAGCTGGAAAACGCGATCCTCAACCTCGCCACCAATGCGCGCGATGCGATGCTGAGCCACAAGAATGGCGGCAAGCTGACGATCCGCACCGCGCGGGCGACCGGCGCCGATGCCCACGCCAAGGGCTTCAAGTTCGTCGAGGACGGCGAGTATATGCTGATCGAGGTGGAAGACACAGGCCACGGCATGTCGAAGGATGTGATGGAAAAGATCTTCCAGCCCTTCTTCACCACCAAGGAAGCCGGCGTCGGCACGGGGCTCGGCCTTGCCACCGTCTACGGCATCATCAAACAGTCCGGCGGTTATGTCTGTACGACGTCGACTGTCGGCAAAGGCACGACCTTCCACATCTACCTGCCGGCCCTGAAGGCAGAAGAAGTGCCGGCCCCGGTCGAGGCAACGGCTGCCGACAAGGCGGCGGCCCGCCCGATGGATATTTCCGGACGCGGACGGATCCTCCTCATCGAGGACGAGGACGGCGTGCGTGGCATCGCGGCCTCTCTGCTGCGCTCGCGCGGCTATGAAGTCGAAGAGGCCTGCGATGGCGAGGAAGCCATGGAGATCCTCGAAGACAATCCGCAAAGCTTCGACCTGGTCATCTCCGACGTGGTCATGCCGGGCAAGGATGGGCCGACCCTCATCCGTGAGGCGAAAGACCTGCTGGGCCATGCCCGCGTGATCTTCATCTCCGGCTATGCCGAGCGCGATATCGCCCAGCAGCTGGACGACGACCGCGCCGTCTCCTTTCTGCCGAAGCCCTTCACAGTTCGTCAGCTGGCTGAACGCGTGAAGCAGGAACTCGGCAGCCCCAGCAAGGAAGCCGCCTGAAAGGAAGCCGAGGAGGAGAGGGTGACATGAGCCAGGCTTTCACCCTCCGCCCGATCGGTACGGTTTCTTCCACGCGCGACACGCCAATCGATGATGACTGGGATGCCATTCCGGCCCATATCGATCTCGATCCCGAGCAGTTTGATGAAGAGGCCCTGATGGGCCTCGACGCCTTTTCGCACTGCGAGATCCTCTTCCTGTTCGACCGGGTGCCGGACGAGAAGATCGAGACCGGCGCGCGCCACCCGCGGGGCAGGGCGGACTGGCCCCGCATCGGCATCTTCGCCCAGCGCGGCAAGAACCGGCCGAACCGGATCGGCCTCACCACCTGCCGCATCGTCTCCGTCGACGGGCTGCGCCTGACGCTGACTGGCCTCGACGCCATCGACGGTACGCCGGTGCTGGATATCAAGCCCGTCATGTCCGGCTTTGCGCCGCGCGGAGACGTGCGCGAACCGGACTGGGCAAAGGAAATCATGGCCGGCTACTGGTAGTCACGCTATCGGGAGCGCCATTGACGATCGTCCGGACGAGGCGCATCGTTTGATGCCTGTTGAAAACAGGTGCCGATATGAAACTGAATCCAAACAGATTATTCGTCGCCGTTGCCATAG
The DNA here is from genome assembly GCF_003263315.1 of Hyphomonas sp. GM-8P. Lineage (NCBI taxonomy): Bacteria > Pseudomonadati > Pseudomonadota > Alphaproteobacteria > Hyphomonadales > Hyphomonadaceae > Hyphomonas > Hyphomonas sp. GM-8P. Next base: position 380 of record NZ_AWFE01000106.1, on the reverse strand, counting down.
CTATTGCGGTTGCGTGGCTGATCTGCACGGCGCTGGTCGGGATCGCCCCGGGCGGCATGATGTCCCTCAGCGGGCACATGATGCACACAAACTTCCAGGGCATGGCGTGGTCGATGAACCCCACCGGAATCATTGCCGGGCTCTTTGTGTGGAGTCTTTCGGGCGGCGCACTCGCCTGGCTGATCGCGACGCTCTACAATTATTTCGGCCGGAGTGACGGCTGAAGTCTTTGCCAGCACGTGCGGCGCCCGTGACGGCACTTTGTGTGCAGGCTGAATTATCCGGAAGAGGTCCCGCGTCAGGTTTTGGGCAGGGGCAGGTTTGCGGCAAGAGCTGGCCGGCCTGGATTTTGCGGCAGGATCAGATGGCTGAAGTGGTGG
>NZ_AWFE01000105.1:0-151835 GCF_003263315.1 Hyphomonas sp. GM-8P | reverse complement strand
TGTGCCAGCGGGCAACACGCAGCAGGTTCCACGCCAGCCATGGCCAGAACACCGGCCAGACATGGTTGAAGAAAGGTTGGAGATCAGGATGCATGCGCGGGAGGATGGCCCGCGCGCGACCCTGTGGGATTGAGCCCGCATTTCCGCGCCACTTTCCCAACCGGGACGGGGCAGAGGCAAGGGGATAGCGCCTGCTCTTTCCCCGCCCCTCGTTCCCCCTTAAGGTCCGCCCATTGGAGGAGCTTCATGAAACACGCATCGCTTTTCGCCGCGCTGACAGGCGCCGCCCTGCTTGCCGCCTGCACGACCGCGCCCGTTGAGGCGCCGGCTGAAACAGCCGCCGCGCCTGCCTATGATGAAGCCTTCCCGCCTGCGATCGAAGAGGTCTCCTTCGACAGCCATGGCGACCGCCTGAACGGCCTGGTCTATGTGGCGGACGGGCCGGGGCCGCACCCGGCGGCGGTGCTGCTGCACGGCTTTCCGGGCAATGAAAAGAATCTGGATCTTGCGCAGGACATGCGCGCGGCGGGATGGAATGTGCTCTTCTTCCACTATCGCGGCGCCTGGGGCAGCGAAGGCGACTACACCCTCACCCATGTGATCGAGGATGTCGGCGTGGCAACGGACTGGCTGCGCACCCATGCGGACCAGTACCGGACCAATCCGGATCATATCGTGCTTGTGGGGCACTCCATGGGGGGCTTTGCCTCGCTTCAGGCCGCCGCGCGTGACGAGGCCATTGCCTGCGCCGCGGGCATCGCCCCGGCAGACATCGGCGTGTCAGCAAAAGTGTTCGAGACGAACCCGGAGACCAAGGCCGGCTTCATGGCCTACAGCGACAGTTTGCAGATGCTGCACGGCCTGACCGGCGAAAAGATCATCGCCGAGGTGGAGGCGAACAAGGACGCGTTCAGCCTGCAGGGCCTGGCGCCAAAGCTGGAAGGCAAGCGCATCCTCATCGTTGGCGGTGACAAGGATGGTTCCGTTTCGGAAGAGCTGGTGATCCGCCCGCTCATCGCCGCTTATGAGGCAGACCCGGCCATCGACACGACCGGCGTGATGCTCTCCGGCGACCACTCGTTCTCATGGTCGCGGGGTGAATTGATCTCTACCGTGATCAACTGGGCGGAGGCCTGCCGCTAGGCCGCCGTCCAGGCCATGGCTTCATCCAGGGAAGCGAGCGGGTACACCCGCATCTTGCCCGGAATGAGCGGCGCAAAGAAGCGCATGGAATTGGCGAGCCAGCCAATGTCGGTGACCATCGCGATACGCTTGAACGCGGTGTAGTGCGCCGTGCCGAAGACCGCATCGTCCAGCATGGCATGGGCGGTGTAGGTTTCGAATTCCGGACCGAAGCGGATCAGGATGCGCGCTTTGCCGTGTTCCTGGATGGCGGCGTCGACGGCAGGAACAAGGATCGTCTTGTAATCAGAGTCGGTGATCTTGCCCTCGGCATCGAAGGCAACAATTCCGGGCGGGGCGGAAGGGATGCGCTTGAACATGGCCTTCAGATGGGCCCACCCTGCCCGTCAGGCAAATGAACTTGCGGCCATGTCGGCCTGGTTCGAGAAAGCCTAGTTCGGGCGGTCTTCTTCGTGGTCGCCGTTCCAGAAGCGCTTGATGCGGCCAAGGAAGCCCTCGCTTTCGGGGTGGCAGTCGGCGCCGGAGCAGTCGCAGAATTCGCGCAGGATGTCTTTCTGGCGGGGCGTCAGGTTGCGCGGCGTTTCGACAAACATTTCGACGAACAGGTCGCCGGTATGACCGGACTGGCGCACAGACGGCATGCCCTTGCCGCGCAGGCGCAGCTTGCGGCCGGTCTGGGCGCCTTCCGGCACGACGACGCGGGCGCGGCCACCATCGATGGTCGGGATCTCGATCTCGCCGCCAAGGGCCGCCGTCACCATCGGCACCGGCGCGCGGCAGTAGAGGTTCGGCCCGTCGCGTTCGAAAATGTCATGCTCGACGACATCGACGAAGATGTAGAGGTCGCCCTTGCCGCCGCCATTGGCCCCGGCTTCGCCTTCGCCGGCGAGACGGATACGCATGCCGCTTTCGACGCCGGCGGGGATCTTCACGTTCAGCGTGCGCTCTTCGCGCACCTGGCCGGCGCCGCCGCAATCCTTGCACGGCTTCTTGATGGTCTTGCCCTTGCCGCTGCAGCGCGGGCAGGTGCGTTCCATCGTGAAGAAACCCTGCTGGGCGCGCACGCGGCCTGCGCCGCCGCACGTGTCGCAGGTTTCAGGCTCGGTGCCCGGCGCGGCGCCCGACCCTTCGCAGGTCTTGCAGTCGACGGCCTGGGGCACGTGAATGGTTTCGTCCTTGCCGGAGAAGGCCTCGGCAAGCGTGATCTCGAGATCGTAGCGCAGGTCGGCCCCGCGCTGAGGGCCTGCACGGCGACGGCCGCCGCCGAACCCGCCTGCGCCGAAGACCTGGCTGAATAGGTCCTGGAAAATGTCTTCGGGGTGGACGCCCGCGCCGAACGGATTGCCGCCACCGCCCATGCCGTTTTCGAAGGCGCCATGGCCGAACTGGTCATAGGCCGCGCGCTTCTGCGAATCGGAGAGGATCGCATAGGCCTCGCCGACTTCCTTGAACTTCTCTTCGGCTTCGTGATCGCCCGGATTCTGGTCCGGGTGGTATTTCATGGCCAGCTTGCGGTAGGCGGATTTCAGCGCCTTCTCATCGACATCGCGTGAGACGCCAAGAACCTCGTAATAATCGCGCTTGCTCATGGATGAATGGCTCGCCGTTTCTCTCTAGTCCTTTGCCCTGTCGCGTCATGTGGGGCGCGGATTACACACGTGCAAGGGAGGGATGCAGGCAGTTTACGTGGGGTTCCCCGTCAAATTGCCTGACGGATTGACTGGATCAGCTCGGCCCCGGGCCAAACTGGCTCGCGCCCTTCTCGATCAGCTCTGCGCCGGTAGGGCGGATCTGCATCACGGCGAGGCCGCGCTGGCTGGTGCCGTCGAGGCGGAAGCGGAACAGGCCGTTAACGCCGAAGAAGCCGTCGGGATCTGTCACGCCATTGTATTTGAGGTTGTCTTCCGCCGCGAGGCGCACGGCGACGGCGGCCGCGTCATAGGCAACGGCGGCGAGGTCTGTCGGTGCCTTGCCATAGATGCGGCGATAGGCTTCGCGGAATGTGGTCAGGTTTTCCGGATCGGGCGTGGGATAGACGGCGCCGTCCAGCGTCGGCTCCCGCCAGATGGATTCATCGCTCCAGAGGCTCGTGCCCATCAGGGTGACATGAGTCATGTCGACGCCATTGTAAGGCAGCAGCGGCGCGATGGAGAGCAGCTGCACGCCGCGCTCCGGGATCATCACGGCAATCTTGTTTCTCGGGCGGACCTCGATCTCGGATTTGAGGATTTCGGAAACGGACCGGGCCGCTTCGGTGGCGCCGGTCTCCGGCATGTAGAAGGCGGAGGTCAGCACCACACCGCCATTATTGAAGGCTTCGGTGCGAAGGGCGTTCTCGATCTGGCGGCCATAGGCGGTCTGCGGCCCGAGGAAGACATAGCTGAAAATGCCCTGCCCGGCCGCGTATTCGACCATGCGGCGCACTTCCTCTTCCGGCGAGACGGAGGCCAGATATGAGCCGCCGCCTGCGGCTGAGCGGTCGGTCGAGAAGGCAATGACGGGGATCTTCTTGTCCTGCGCGCGCTCGCGGATGGCCTTCACATTGGCGCCGAACAGCGGGCCCAGCACGACATTGGCCTTCTCCTGAATGGCCTCGTCGATGCGCGCTTCGGTGATGGAGGTCTTGCCGGCCGTGTCCTTCGGGATGATCAGGAAATTGTCACCGGCATACTGGAACAGGGCCAGCTCGATCCCGGCCAGCATGCTTTCCGCTTCATTGCGGACCTGGGCATTCGGATGGGAGAACGGCAGCAGCACGGCGGCGCGCTTGATCTCGCGCCCTTCCATGAAGGCTGGCGTCAGGCCGCCATCGCCGACGACCTGGGTCAGGTCTTCCGGCTCGCCCAGATCCGTGACGTCGACGCCCTCTTCCGGCCCTTCCGTCGGGCCGGTCACCGGCTCTACCCGCGGGCTTCCCGTGCCGATCTGGACTGGTGGACGGGCTGGCGCGCTGGCACAGGCGGTGGCGAACAGGAAACCGATGAGAAGAAAGCTTGGCGCTTTGATCGTCCTGAGCAATGGTTGCAGCAATGTCATCTCCTGAAACATCTCCTGAAGCATCCGGCGCGCAGACGATTCCCGGCTGGCGCGACTCTAGGGGGGCCGGGCCGGACGGGCAACCGTCGCAGGCATTGTCCCCGGGTCTGTATGTTGTCTCCACGCCGATCGGCAACCTGCGGGACATTACGCTCCGCGCGCTGGACGTGCTGGCCGCAGCCGATGAAGTGCTGGCCGAGGACACACGCGTGGCGGGGAAACTCCTGTCCGCCTATGGGGTTAAGGCTCGCCTCAGCCCCTATCATGACCACAATGGGGCGGAACGGAGACCCGAACTCCTGCGCAAGCTGAGCGAAGGCGCACGGATCGCGCTCGTCTCGGATGCGGGCACGCCGCTGGTATCCGATCCCGGCTGGAAGCTGGCGCATGAAGCGCTGGAAGCCGGCCACCGCGTGTTCCCGGTGCCGGGCGCTTCGGCCATGCTGGCGGGCCTGGTGGCCAGCGGCCTGCCGAGCGACCGGTTCTGCTTCGCGGGATTTCTGCCGCCAAAACAAGGCGCGCGAAAGCAAAGCCTCGAAAGCCTGAAGGCCGTACCGGCCACGCTGATCTTCTATGAGAGTGGGCCGCGCCTCGCCGATACGCTGGCGGACATGGCCGCCGTGCTGGGCCCCGGCCGGGCGGGCGCCGTCACGCGCGAACTGACGAAGCTGTTCGAGGAAACCCGGCGCGGCACGCTGGCTGACCTCGCCGCGCACTATGCCGAAGCCGGCGGCCCGAAAGGCGAGATCGTCGTGCTGACCGGCCCGCCCCTGGAAGAGGCGGTCACGCCGGAACATCTCGACGCAGCGCTCCGCGAAGCCCTCGCCGATCAGCCGACCAAGGCCGCCGCCAATGCCGTGGCCGACGCCCTCGGCTTGCCGAAGCGGGACGTCTACCAGCGCGCCCTTCAGATCAAGGCCAATGGCTGATCCGGCTCAACTGAGGAAACGCTCCATCAGTATGCCATTATAGGTAACCTCATCTACACGCCTGTAATCGCGGGAAATTCCGATCTGGCTGAAACCGAACTTCCGGAACAGGTCCGCCGCGCGCTGATTGCTGTCGAACACGACCAGCTCGACCTTTGAAATCCCGCAGCGCGGCGCATGGGCGAGCGCTGCCGATATCAGCCGGCTGCCCGTACCCGCCCCGCGATGCGAGGCGAGAAGGCCCATGCCCAGAATACCCCGATGGCGGCACTCGGGAATCTCGACAGGGACAATATCGATCCAGCCGACCAGCCGTCCCTCATCCAGTGCACAGTACATCGGCAGGTCATTGTCGATCATATGGTTCGGGAAGGCGCGCTCCGGATCGAAAGGCGGAAGCGTGACGCGGCCGAGATACCGCTTCTCGGCGGCAACCTCCTCCACCGCCGCGCGCCAGGGCCGGATCAGGTCCTTCCGCATATAGACAATATCGATGCTCATGTCCGCCTCCTCCCACAGAGGTGCACCTGCCGGGATCGTAACATCTGGTTGACAGACGACAACCAGAGCTTCCGATAGGCACCGGGCGAAGGGAGCGAGCAGCCGATGGCGGAAGCCAGGCGGCAGGCCGCGGAGAAGCGCTAGGGCGAGCGGCTGGCGGCGCTTTAACTGCAGGCCAAAGGCTACCGCATACCTGAGCGGCGGTTGTGCGCCCATGGGAGAGATCGACCTGATTGCCAAACGCGGCAACCTCGTCGCCTTCATTGAAGTGAAATTCCGGGCAGATGTTCAAATTGCCGCATGTGCCGTCACACCATCCGTCTGGCAGCGTATCGCGCGGGCGGCAGATTGCTGGCTGGCCCGCCACCCGGCCCATTCAGATTACGGCTGGCATCATGACCTGATCGAGCTCGCGCCCCGGAAACTGCCGCAACATCTACAGGATGCATCGCGGCCGGGCATGGCATGATGCGAGCCGGAGATTAACCGGGATTGCAGTCACGTTAACAACTCAAAGAAACTCATAGGTAGGCGGATGAGATCACCCGGGGTTGTTTCAGACCACTGACAATAGAATTCCTCCAGAAATTAAGGCTTTGCGGCCACCTCCTGTTAACCCTCGATCAAACCAAATCCTCTAATTACCGACCCGGTTGGAGAGTTGAGTTTCAAGGGAGGCCATCAGTCATGGATGCTGCTATCGCGATGCAAAAAGAGACTGTGCCAAAATCTGCGCCAGCCTCTGATCTGAAGCAGGTATTCCGGAACGCACAGCGCGCGTTCGACCTGATCCAGAAGCACCGCACCCCGCCGGATCCCAAGACCTATGCCGTCTGGTATGCCTATGTGGAGGCCGTTGACCCGCGCGTGATCGAACGGGTGGACAGCGCAGTTGCCGAACATGGCACTCTGACGCCCTTTGACATCAACTCAATTTTCCGGGAATTGCTGACCGAGGAACCTGCCGCCGTTTCCGCGCGTCATACGATTGGCATGGCCATCGAAAAGGAAATCGATGAAGTCATGAAGATAATCCAGCAGGGTGTTCAGAACAGCGACGAATTCGGCGCCTCGCTGGACAAGGCCAACAGCGCCCTGCCCAAGGCCGTGTCTGCCGACAATCTGGCCTCGTTGCTATCCAACCTGATGGAAGACAATCAGCGCATGGCCCAAACCACGCGTGAGCTGAACCAGGGCCTGATGGAGTCGCAAAAGCAGATCGCAACACTCAACCAGGAGCTGGAGGAAGTCCAGACCCAGTGTATGCGCGACCCGCTGACCGCGATCGCGAACCGCCGCGCCTTTGACGAGCGGCTTGAGCGCGAAGTCCGCGCCGCTGCCGAAACCGGGGAAAAGCTGTGCTTTGCCCTCGCCGATATCGACCATTTCAAGGCGGTCAACGACACCTATGGTCACCAGGTCGGCGATGCCGTGCTGCAGCAGTTCGCTGCTGTCGTGACGCAGAACATCAAAGGACAGGACATGGTCGCCCGCTATGGCGGTGAGGAGTTCGCGATCATCCTTCCGGAAACGGACCTGTTCTCGGCCTACAACCTGCTCGTGAAGATCAAGTACAACTTCAAGAGCTCTGAAACGCCGATCGACGGCACGCTGAAGACGATCAAGGACGTAACCGCCTCCTTCGGCCTTGTGCGCTTCGAACCCGGCATGACGCCGCGCGACATGATCGAACAGGCCGATCACTTCCTCTACGAGGCCAAGAATGCCGGACGTGACCGCGTGAAAGCAAAGGGCTTCTAACGCCCCTGCTTCAGGTCTCACCAGCGGAATCTACCGGATTCCGCCAGCCTTCCCCCTCCGTCACCCACGTAGTTTCCCTGATTGCTGATTCTGCCGTGCTGCGCGGTAATGGTGTGTCTACTCCGGTGGAGGGAGTGCATCATGGATGGCAGCTTTTACTCGGGAGAATTGTCGGCTCATACTCGTGAGGATGGGCGTGAGTGGGACGAATTCTGCGCCGGAGTAGACGAATTTCTGGACCGCGAACTGACCGAAGACCTGCGCGAAGCTGGACGGCGGACGACGGGGCTGAAATCAGATGCGGAATCGTGCCGGATCTGGCGTGAAAAACTGAACACCCGCGGCTGGTACGCGCCGACCTGGCCGGTGGAACATGGCGGCGCGGGGTGGAGTGCGGAACAGCGCATCTATTTCGAAAATGCGTGCGCGGCCCGCGATGCACCTATCCTGATGAATTCCGGGGTGCGGACGATTGGTCCCCTGATCATCGAAGCTGGCACGCCGGAACAGAAAGCCCGCTACCTGCCGGCCATCCTGAACGGCGAGCATGAATGGTGTCAGGGCTTCTCCGAGCCGCAGGCAGGATCTGACCTGTCGGCCCTGTCAATGAAAGCGGAGCGCGACGGCGACGATTTCATTCTGACCGGCAGCAAGATCTGGACGAGCTTTGCACAGTACGCGACACACATGTTCCTGCTGGCCCGCTGCGATCCGGGCGAACATGGCGGTAAAGGCGTTGTCTTCCTGCTGGTGGAGATGGACCGTCCGGGTATTGAAGTCCGCCCGATCAAGTTCATTGATGGTGAGTACGAAACGAACGAAGTGTTCTTCAACGGCGTACGCACGCCCATGGCGGACCGGATCGGCGAGATCGGCGAAGGCTGGAAAACGGCCAAGCAGTTGATGTCCATCGCACGCGGCAACAATACGACGACCGGCCTGCTGCGCCGGGCGATGCGCGCCGCGCGGCGGAACGCTGCGACGGGCGGCGCCCTTCCCGCCTCGCTCCAGATGCGCTTTGCCGAACTGGAGATGCAGATCGACACGCTCGAAGCGCTGGATGAGCGGACGTTCAATGGGGTCGGCACACTGGTGGGCGGACCGGCTTCATCGCAACTGAAACTACTGGCGACAGAACTGCACCAGGCGATCACGGAAGCCGCGCTCGAAGCAGCGCCGGACAGCGATTTCGCACAGGCCAAATACCTGGCCACCCGCGCCGCGACGATCTATTCCGGCACCAGCGAAGTGCACCGGAACATTCTCGCCAAGGCTATTGGCTGTCCGTAGCGGGTGCCGGTTCCCAGTTTTCCAGCCACGCAATCGTAGACATGGGCACCTCCATATCCGCTGTCTCTGCAGACCGCCAACTACCCTGCTGATAGGCGGCGGCGGCGCGATAGATGAGATTGCAGGCTGCCTTCCTGTCCGGCACATGTACCGTGGCACCAAACATTTTTCCGATAACGGAATAAAATCCTGAGCTTCCACGCGCAACGGCATAGGCGTCCATGGTGCGGCCCATGGATTCCATCACCTGCGCATCGTCCGCTGTTGCCCTGAACCAGTCTTCTGCGGGGACTGGCCCGGCTGACACAAGCGGGTCCAGAGTGTCAGTCGGAACGACGACCGGCTGCGGCAGGGCGTCTTCGACAATTGCCAGCGTTCTGGCATTGAAGTCACGCCAGCTGTAATTGGTGGATTCCCCCGACTTCAGAATGGCATCCCGGTAGGCCTTCACTTTATCGACCAGCTCGCGGGCCGTGTCCGGATCTTCCTCGACAATGTCGCGCGCCCAGCTCAGTTGTGAGTTGGCGAGCGATTTGCGAGCGAGGTTTGGCGTACTGCTCAACTGTTCGGTCATCTCGCAGGCGCTGGCCATGCGTTCCGCAAACGGCACGGCGACATGTCCGAACCGTCCGTTCCGGGTGAACCAGCTACCGGCAGCTGACACGTCCTGATACTGAACATCTCCACAGGTTTCTGGACCTTCCTCAGCGGACAGATAGGGGTGGGTCTTCCCGGCGCGCACATGCATATCCAGCAGGGACGAGATCAGGTTTGTGCGCAGATCGCTCTGTTCCGAATAGGACAAACCCATCTCAACCGGGAAATCGCCCTTCGCCACCGTGTATTTACGGTTGCGATCCGGCAGCGCCCAGAAGGCCTGGCTGTAGCTGAACGCTTTCTCGATCTCCGGCATGATCGCGTCGGCGCCAGCCTTCGCAGCATTGAGGTCTTGGGCCCTGGTGAGGTGGGCAACCACCGCATAGTGCAGCGCATAGGGGTTTTCGGGGCACCGGGTCGCCGCACCGTCGAACGCTGGCAAAACGTCTTCGAGACGAGAGCGCCTATAGCGGACATCCTCGACCGCCTGGAGCAATGACGCGACCAGACCGCCGTCGCAATCCAGCTCGGGCTGACCTTCCGCGCTCGTCGGGGCGGCAATGATCACCGCCATGACAAATCCAAGCGCACCAGCCTTTACTTTTCGCCACATGAGATCCCTCCGGTTCACCCCCAAGTCGCAAGTTAAAGGCGTTCTGCCCACAACTCCAGAGGGATAGCTTCAATCAAATGGACGGCCTGTCGCGCCGCAGAAGATGAGCTCTGCCCCGCTCATGAAAATGTTTCGGATCGAAACCGTATGCAGGAGATCGGCGATGTCTTCCGGCAAGGCGTTCGCGTCGACATAGGGCAAGGAGTCTGCCTGCACGGCGCCCGCCGTCAGGTTCACCAGCGCCATCAGCATGCGCATGCCGCTACCGCTTTCCAGGTCCAAATCCCGGTCCATTTTCTCAGCAACAGCCTGGCCGGTGGAGAAAATACGCTGCTTGGTGGAGACCATCGACTCCAGGGCAACATTCCGCTCGATCGTCCGGGCAAGCTGTGCCCGCAGCATGAGCATCGCGGGGAAGTTGATCATGCTGTCGATAAACGCTTCGCAAAAGGCCCTGCCCGACATGCCGGGCGTCAGCGTTTCACCCAGCTGCGTAAATGCCCGGATGAAAGCCCGCTCATAAATGGCGAGGAGCATTTCCTCCTTGTTGCCGAAATAGAGAAAGACCGTGCTCTTTGACACGCCGACATTGGCGGCAATCGCTGAAACCGCGAACCTTTCATTCCCCGATTGGAGGAGCAGCGCCTCAGCCGCATCGAGAATCTCTACACGGCGGGTTTCCTTTTCCCGGTCCGTACGCGCGCGCTGGAAATCTTCGCGGATTGCCATCAGGCACCTCTACCAATTGCCCGGATGGAATGAAGGCCCGCGAAACGCGAACGCCTGCCTCGAATCGCATGCATTCCACCCAGAGCAGACGACTCATTCTCTGGGGGCACTTTATAGGCGGAATCGGTGACAGCAACGTCACATCCGCAACCAACTGCATTACTTACAGATCACGAATGCCGGATACCGATCATCAGGAGCTCTGCGCCGCTAAGAAACGCATCGCGAAAATCGAATGACCGAACGCCATCGGTCACATCTTCATCCAGTTTCTCCGTCGCCAGCAGCTTGCCGATGTCGGCCTGGACAGCGCCACACATCAGATTGACGAAGCTCTTCACCAGGCGGCGGCCCTGCCCCGGCTCCAACTTCAGCAATTCCTCGACCTTGTCCGCCGCCGCCGTCCGGTAGAGATATATCTCCTTTACGGCATCGTGGATGTAATCCTGGTTGAGGCTTTCTTCCACGACACGCATGATCATCGGGCGCATCAGGCGGAAGCCCGGAAACTCCACAGCAGTGTCGATGAAGGCTTCGCAGAACGCCTTGTCCGACATGCCTTCATGGACCCGGCTGAGGAAGGTCTCGAAGAAGTTTTTGCCGACGCGTGTATACAGCGTGGTCAATAATTCTTCCCGGTTCCGGAAATGCAGGAAGATCGTGCTTTGTGACACACCGAGGCGGCTGGCCACATTATTGATGGAGAACCTCTGATTGTGGGTTTCCAATACCAGCGCTTCGGCGACGTCCAGGATCGCGACCCGGCGGGCGGCGTTCTCCCGGTCGGACCGGGGGCGCATGAAATCTTCTCTGATATTCATCTCACCCCTTTAGATTGAATCTCAAGAATTGAAAAGCCTGTAAGTAACCGTTAGTCATTTATGAAAGTGGCGCAAGACCCGGCGCGCACCTGATCTGCAACAGCCGTAACAGTCCTCGATCCGGAATGACGTTTCGCCCATAAAAAAAGCCCCTCCTGTGGGTTGCAGGAGAGGCTCTTTGTTTGCACGCCGCTAATCAGGCGTCGGCGGTTTCTGGCGTCTTGGCCTTCTGTCCGGAATAGTCGAATTCCTCTGCATCGAGGTCGATGTTCGGGATTTCTTCTTTCTCGTTCCAGTAGTCCTGCGTGTGCTGCCAGATATATTTGGAGCCGCGCTTCGGCAGGAGGTGCATGGAGCGCATGAGATAGCCGGGGTTGAAGTCTTCCGGGTCGATCCAGGGCAGGATCTCCATGTCCTTGTCTTCCTCGCGCAGCTTCACACGAACCTGCGTGACGCCCTTCTCGTCCATGTGCTTCAAGAGGCGGGTGATGAAGTCTCCCATCAGGTCAACACGAAGCGTCCAGGACGCGCGGAAGTATCCGAACACCCAGGCCATGTTGGGCACGCCGGTGAACATCATGCCGCGATAGGTGACCGTCTCGGAGAAGTCGACCGGCTTGTTATCCACCGTAAACGGAATATCGCCGAGGACTGAGAGATTGAAGCCCGTCGCCGTGATGATGATGTCGGCTTCCAGCTCCTGCCCGCCCTTGGTCAGGATGCCCTTCTCGGTGAAGCGCTCGATCTCGTCGGTCACGACATCGGCCTTGCCGGAAGCGATGCCCTGGAACAGGTCCCCATCCGGCACGAAGGCGATACGCTGGCGCCACGGGCGGTAGCTCGGCGTGAAGTGCTTGTCGATTGGATAGTCTTCGCCAAGGAACGCCTTTACGCCTTCCAGAAGTTCCTGGGTGACCACGTCGGTCTCTTCCAGGCAGCGGCGGGTAAAATCGTGCTGGTCGAACAGGACTTTCTGGCGGGCGACCCGGTGGATCGTATCCCAGTCGATGCCGATCTTTTCAAGTTCGGTGACCATCTCGTTTTCATTCCGGCCCGGGATGAAATATGTCGGCGAGCGCTGCAGCACGGTGACGTGCTCCACTTCGCCTGCAATTGCGGGCACAACAGTTGCCGTCGTTGCGCCGGAGCCGATGCAGACAACTTTCTTGCCCTTGAGGTCGATGTCATCCGGCCACAGCTGCGGGTGGATGATCTGGCCCTTGAACTTGTCCATGTCCGGCCAGTCCGGCGTGTAGGGCTTGGTGTAGTTGTAATAACCCTGGCACATCCAAAGGAAGTTGCAGGTAAAGGTCAGCACTTCATCCGTTTCGATCCGGCGCACTTTCAAGGTCCACAAGCTGTCCTTCGAGGACCATTCGGCCGACAGGATCTGGTGGCCGTAGCGGATGTGCTTGCCGAGGTCATTCTCCTCGATCACTTCGCCCATATAAGTGCGGATCTCTTCCGCCGTCGCGATCGGCGTCCCGGTCCACGGCTTGAAGCGGTAGCCGAAGGTATAGAGGTCGGAATCGGAGCGGATGCCCGGATATTTGTGCCACAGCCAGGTGCCGCCAAAGCTTTCGAGCTTTTCCAGCACGGCATAGCTCTTGCCGGGGCATTGCGTTTTCATGTGATACGCCGCGCCGACACCGGAAATGCCGGCCCCCGCAATCAGCACATCGAAATGTTCCACCTTGCCCTCAGCGGGCTTTGCTTTCGTTTCCGTCCCTGTCATGGCTCTCCGTCCACCTGATCCCGCACCAACGGACCACCCGAAGGCGCATTTCTACACGTTTCATTGAAACCAGAAAAATCGCCCCCGCACTACGGGACACCCCGTATGACGTCGCGGCAGTGGGGCAAGTTTGCGCCCGTTTGAAAGGCCGGATTGCGGCTATGGCGGCGAAATCCCCTCACCCAGCCTGCACCCCAGGCGGCATGTGCCTTCACACTGCCGTAATCCTCTCGCATTTACCCTCAGAGATTATCGATTCTACTGACAGGCAGACATGGCGCAGAAGGGTAACAAGACCCCGGCCCAACGGACGATAAAGGTGCCCGGCGGTGGCTTTGCCTCCCGTCATCCCCGTCTGGTGCGCTACACGCTGATCGTCTTTCTGGTCATCTTTCTGGTGGTCGGCGGCTGGGGCTTCTGGAAATGGCGCTCCCTTTATGCCGGCATGCCGAAACTGCCCGAAGTGGCAGACCTGTGGACTGTGAAGCGTGAAGCGGCCATCGAATTCATCGACCATGACGGCAACACGCTTGACGTGCGAGGCCCGCGCTATGGCCGGGCCACCTCGGTGGACCAGCTGCCGGAATATGTGCCACAGGCCTTCATCGCCGCCGAGGACAAGCGCTTTTACGAGCATGACGGGGCCGACGATGCCGCCATCGCCCGCGCGGCCTGGTCGAACCTGCGGGCCGGCGAGACCGTCTCCGGCGCCTCCACCATCACCCAGCAGCTGATCAAGAACCTCGTGCTCACCTCTCACCAGACGGTGAAACGCAAGGCACAGGAAGTGAAGCTCGCCCGTGAACTCGAAACCAGGATGAGCAAGGACGAGATCCTCTCGCTCTATCTGAACCGGGTGTATTTCGGCGCCGGCCTCTACGGCATCGACGCGGCGGCGCGCTACTATTTCGGCAAGGAACCCCAGAAGCTGACCGTGGCGGAGGCCGCTATTCTGGCCGCCTTGCCCAAGGCTCCCTCCAAGCTGAACCTGCGGGAAAACCTGGAAGGCGCCAAAGAGCGCCAGGCCTATGTCCTCGCCCAGATGGTCGACCTCGGTTTCATCCGCCCTGCCGAGGCAGAAGCGGCCAAAGCCGAAGCCATCACGATCATCGATCCGCCAATATATGATCCTCAGCTCGGCTATGCACTGGACGCAGTGTCGGAACGGGTGAAGGCAATGCTGCCCCGCATTCCGGGAGACCTGGTCGTCACGGTCTCGCTGGACATCGACCTGCAGGAGAAGATCCAGGCTCAACTGGTCAAGCGGATGGAAAGCGATGGCGCTGAAGAAGGCGCAAGCCAGATGGCGGCTGTCCTGATCGGGAAAGACGGCCGCGTCGCCGCCCTTGTCGGCGGCACGGATTATGCGACGACCGAGTTCAACCGAGTCACACAGGCCCTGCGCCAGCCGGGATCCAGCTTCAAGCCGTTTGTCTACGCCACGGCGCTGGAAGACGGCTACTCGCCTTATGACGTGTTCGAGGATGCCCCCATCACAATCGGCAAGTGGAGCCCGTCGAACTATACTGGCGCCTATCTCGGCCCCATGACGATGAGCGAAGCGATCGCGCGGTCCATCAACACGGTCGCGGTGGAGCTGACGCAACTGTCCGGCCCGGCGCGTGTGGCGGAAACGGCCCGGCGTTTCGGCATCACCACGAAACTGGAAGCCTACCCCTCTATCGCCCTAGGCAGCCAGGAAGTCTCCCTGTGGGAACTGACCCGCGCCTATGGCGTGTTCCAGTCAGGCGGCCTGAGGCTGGACCCGTGGCTGATCGAGAAGATCGAGGATTCGCGCGGCACAGTGCTCTACGAACGCCCGGACTATGAGCGTGACCGTGTGTACTCGGAAGGCCTCTCCCGGGACATGAACGCCATGCTCTACCGCGTCGTGAATTCCGACATCGGCACCGGCGGCCGGGCCCGCATTGCGGGCTGGACCGTCGCGGGCAAGACAGGCACCAGCCAGGACTGGCGGGACGCCTGGTTCATTGGATATTCGGCAGAATATGTCGGCGGCATCTGGGTCGGCAATGATGACGACAAGCCGATGAAGAAGGTAACCGGCGGCGGCCTGCCGGCAGACCTCTGGTCGGACATGATGGAACTCGCCCATGCCGGAAAGACGCCGGAGCGCCTGATCGGCGCCGAGAGCGGCCTGATGATCAGCGAGGAAGCCGAAGCGCGCATCGCCTTCTATCGCGGCCTCAGCCAGGCATTCTCCATCGCGGCCGGCCAGCCACTGGCCGGGCGCAGCGGCTACCGCGTCGAACGCTAGGCACCGCATCGCCCGATTGCACCCGCCCCGTCATGCGCGTAGAGAGCGCCCATGTTTGACGCCGTTGTTTTCGATACGCTTTCCCTCGCCTTTGAAGAGGCTGACCTGTTGCCGGAAACGGGCAGCATCCTCTGCCTGCGCGCGGAGGCTGTGCCCTTCCTGATGCGCATGCCGAAGGAGCGGCTGACCTGCCAGAACAGTTTCAAGCCGGATCATGACGCCCTGAAGGCCGCGGGGTTCACGGTCCTGCCGCCAGAGGCTGAGAGCTTTCCTTCCGCGGCGCTGACCATTGTCCTGCCGCCGCGCCAGCGCGATGAGACGCGCGCCCTGTTCGCGCGCGCCATGCGCGATGCCCCCATGGGCGGCGTGATCGTCGCCAGCCTGCCGAACACGCTGGGCGCCAAGACAGGTGAGAAGATCCTGGCGGAACTGGCTGGCGAAACGCAGAGCCTCTCGAAACACAAATGCCGGGCCTTCTGGGCGGTGAAGACCGAAGACTGGAACGTTCAGCTGGCGGAAGAGTGGATCGCCTTCGACGCCCCTCAGGAAGTCGATGACGGCGCCCTGTGGAGCCGGCCGGGCCTTTTCAGCTGGGATCGTGTCGACGCGGGCAGTGAACTGCTGGCTGACAGCATCCCGGAATGGATCCGAGGGCGCGGCGCAGACTTTGGTGCCGGCCAAGGCTACCTCGCGCGAGAAGTGCTGACCAACTGCCCGCATGTCGATAGCATGACCCTGTTCGAAGCCGAGTATCGCGCGCTGGCCTGCCAGCAGAAAAACCTCGAAGGCTTCAGCAACTGGACCGCCCATTGGGCGGATGTGACGAAGAACGCACCTAAGGCCGAATTCGACTTCGCCGTCATGAACCCGCCCTTCCATGCTGGCCGGGCCGACAGCACATCTCTCGGTCAGGACTTCATCCGCGCTGCCGCTGACGCGCTGAAAACCGGCGGCACGCTCTGGCTCGTCGCCAATCGCCACCTGCCCTATGAGAGCGTGCTGAGCGAGTGCTTCAAGAGCCACGAAATGCTGGAAGACGAGGGCGGCTACAAGATCATCAAGGCCGAGAAGCCGAAGCGGAAGCGATGAAGCCCACGCCATGAAGGAAGCGCGACAGCTCGCGAAATACCTTGCCCATCTCGGCTATGGCAGCCGCAAGGAGATGGAGGCCGCCATCCGGCGCAGCCGCGTGACCGGCGAAGGGGATGACCTCCGCTTCGATGGCGAACCGCTGGACCCGGCGCCCGGCATGGTCATCCTGATGAACAAACCGGCGGGCTTTACCTGTTCCCGCGCCGATCAGGGCCGGCTGGTCTACGAATTACTGCCGCCACGTTTTCTGCTCCGCACGCCGCCGCTCTCAAGCGTCGGGCGCCTCGACGCGGAGACAACCGGCCTCCTTCTGTTTACGGATGACGGGAAACTGCTTCACCGGCTGATCTCACCCAAGTCAGAGATGCCGAAGACCTATGAAGCCACCCTTGCCCGCCCGCTGGACGGCCATGAGGCAGACCTCTTCGCCAGCGGCACACTGATGCTGCGCGGTGAAGAGAAGCCGCTGCTGCCGGCGCAGCTGGAAGTGACCGGTGAGCGCACCGCCCGCCTGACCCTCACCGAAGGCCGCTACCACCAGGTGCGCCGCATGTTCGCCGCCGCGGGCAATCATGTCGAAACGCTCCACCGCGCCGCCTTCGGCCCCCTCACCCTCGGCGACTTGCCGGAAGGCGAGTGGCGGTTGCTGACTGACGCGGAAGTCGCCTCCCTCGCCTAGGCTGCCGCCTTGAAGTATGGCCGGTCGCCCGCGATGGTAACGCGTTCCATGATGCGCACATTCGGGAAATAGTCGCTGGCCGCATAGTGCTGGCAGGCGCGATTGTCCCAGAAGGCGAGCGAGCCCGGCGCCCAGCGGAAGCGGCACTGGTATTCCGGAATGGCGGCGCGGGAGTAGAGATACTTCAGCAGGTCGTCGCTCTCCTTGCGGTCCATGCCCTTGATATGATCCGTGAACGCTGTGTTGACATAGAGCCCGCGCTGGCCCGTCTCAGGATGGGTCCGGATCACCGGATGCTCCATGGGCGGGTATTTCGCATGGAGTTCGGTTGCATCCTTCTTCAGGCGCTTGGCGAAGACGCGGGCGATATCGTGCACGGCCGTCATCTGGCAGAGCCGTTCCTTCAGTCCGTCGTCCAGGTCCTCATATGCCATCACCATGTTGGAGAAGAGCGTGTCGCCGCCGACCTCCGGCAGTTCGATCGCACGCAGGATGGAACCGAGCGACGGGGCTTCCCGCCAGGTGACGTCCGAATGCCAGGAGTTTTCGGTACCGCGTGAACTCGGCCCATGGGCAATACGGAGGACTTCGCGGTCCGGCTGTTCCAGCGGCGTGGCGGGATGGATTTCGAGCTCCCCGAACTTTCTGGCGAAGGCGATGTGCTGCTGGCGGGTGATGTCCTGATCGCGGAAGAACACGACCTGATAGCGCAGAAGCGCCGCGCGCACTTCGGAAACAAGCGCATCGGTCGGGTTTCGCAGGTCCGCCCCGATCAGCTCCGCTCCTATCGCTGGCGACAGGCGGCGTGCCTCGAATTGCGTGAAAGCGGTCTCATTGTCCGAATAAGCCACGTTGTTCCTCCGATTTATATTTTCAGTGAGTGTAGCAGCCAGATCCGGGTCTGGGAAAGCCAGACAGAAAATCGGGCGGCGCGCGTGGAAATTGGGAAGTTTCTCACACGGCATTGCCGTGCCTCTGAACCAGCCTTTCGCTCAAATTCCAGCGCTCTCTTTAATGGAAATTTCAACTACTTTCCGTAACCAGGACCCAATTGCGCCCCAGACTGGAATTCAGGGCCGAAATTCAGGGTTTGCGCATCAGATTTGGCCAGGAAGGCCAGGGAGTCAGATTGTCTTTCAGGCATCACCGCGTCGCGATACTTCACACCCCGGACATGCCGCGAGGCGCGCGCATCCATCTGGTCTGCATTATTGAGGACGCACTGAAACGACTGGGCGTGGATGTCGTGCACCTGTACGGAACGGACGAATTCGTTCCCGCTGACCTCCTGTTCGTTCATTATGACCGGTCCGTCGTCCCCCCGCACATTGCGCGCTTTGCTAAAAAGTACCGCCGCCGGATCAACGCAGATGCCCGCGATATCCGGAAGCACACCTATGCCGATGGCCTGCTGACTCGAAACAGCACCTATGACGGCCGGGTCATCGTCAAATCGACGCTGAATTATGGTGGCCAACCGGAAATCAATTCCCGGTCCCTTCTGACGCGCATCCGCCAGAAGGCCAGCCGCCTCGCGGGCCTGCAAGACACGCCGCTGATCCATTCCAAACAGGACTACCAGATCTTCGAGCGGCTGTCGGACGTACCTGCGCCATATTTCTCACAGCATCATGTGGTACAGAAACTGTTGCCGGAATGGGATGGCGAAAAGAATGTGCTGAGAGAGTATATCTTCTTCGGCGACATTCATTTCGAGAATATCGAACGCTCATCGGACCTGATCATTACTGAAGACGAGAACGTGTCCTGCCGGTCATTCGTTCCGCATCCGCGCCTCCTGGAGATGCGCGAGAAGCTGCATCTCGACTATGGCAAGCTCGACTACACGATGATCGATGGTGAGCCGTTCATCTTCGATGCGAACAAGACGCTGGGCCTGGGCGAATTTGTCGATACCAACTCAGCCAGCACCGAATATAT
Source organism: Hyphomonas sp. GM-8P (assembly GCF_003263315.1). Lineage (NCBI taxonomy): Bacteria > Pseudomonadati > Pseudomonadota > Alphaproteobacteria > Hyphomonadales > Hyphomonadaceae > Hyphomonas > Hyphomonas sp. GM-8P. Next base: position 132,690 of record NZ_AWFE01000105.1, on the reverse strand, counting down.
CAGTATGCTGCATGCGTTCGCGCTTGAAATCGTTCGGATCGTCAACGATCAGGAGTTCCGCACCTACGATATCAGCCGCCTGCACGGCGCCCGGACACCAATCCCAGCGCGGCGGTCTCGACGCCAGCCGAGCGTCCAGCCAGCTGCCAAAGTACAAAATGGCTGACCACATAGGTCAACGCGCCAAGGCCTGACAGGCTAACGGCCCGAACCAGCACGGGCACAAGGGCATCGTCCCCTTCTGCAAACAGCATGGCCCTCGCCGTGATCACCACGCTGCCCATGACAAGGGCTGCTCCGGCAGAGCGGACGATCGCACCGGCCTGGCTTGCAAGGCTGACCCCGGCAATTCGTGAAACCAGACAGGCACACAATCCCCACCAGATGACCGCCGTTACCACTGTGGCCCAGAGAGCGCCTTGAAGCCCCGCGAAATAGACGCCAGCCAGGATCATCGGCAGATGCACCAGCGCTGAAATCACCTTCACCTTGAACACGGCGCGCGTATAGCCCAGCGCAGTTGTCAGCGACGTGCAGAGCCCTGCCAGAAGGTGGAATGCCATGGCAGGGGCGATGAAGCCCAGGACGAGCGCCGCGACAGACCATTTCGGTCCGAGCGCAATGGCGATGACTTCAGGCGACAGCAGCCCCATGCCAACGCACACAGGTGCGATAAAGGCGAAGCCCGTGTGCATGGCCTTCAGAAAGGTTCCGCGAAGATGTTCGGCATCGTGGCGGATTGAGCTGAACGCGGCAAAAAGGGTGCGTTCCATAGGCGCATAAAGCACAAGTTCCAGCCTGTCCGCGAATTGCGAGCCGACGGACCAGGCGCCAAGGCGCGAGGTGCCGACAAACTTGCCGATCAGGAATGTGCCCGCTGTGTCGCGCACACTGTCAGCAATCTGGCCGAGCCCCAGCCAGACAGAAAAGCCGAAGAACTTCCGGAACTCCGACAGGCAAAAGGCCGGCAGACGCGGACATAGCACATAGGACAGGATCACCGCCGCAACGCCAGACGCGATCAGGCTGAGCGGCAACGCCCAATAGCTGCGGGTCGCGATGCTGATGCCGAGCACGACGGCAAAGGACACCAGCTTGGTCAGTGTCTCCACCAGCGCTTCCCAGCGGAAATCCATGTCGCGGGTATATTGTTCGAACCACGCATTCCTGAGGCCCAGCAGGACCGGATAGGAGGCGAGCGCGAGCACAATCGCCAGGAGGCGCGGATCGTCGAACACAATCGCGATCGGCCAGGCGGATGCGGCCATCATGCCCGAAACAATGAGACCGCGCAGGAAATTGATCGTCCACGCTGTGTTGAAATCGTCCCTGGTTGCGGTCTTCAGCTGCACGAGGGCCGTGCCCACTGGCAGCTCCACCAGCGCCGCCGCAATCCCGAATACGCCCATCGCGATCGCGACCACGCCGAAATCTTCCGGCGTCAGGAAGCGCGCCGCAATCAGTGTGCTGGCGAGGCCGACGACGTTGCTGAAAATCCGTCCGGCGAGCAGCCAGGACGTGCCCTGCAGGATCTGCCGCTTTAACATGGAGCTCCCTGCTGCCAGATCCCTCCCGCCCGGATGGGCGGAGCTTCATGGCATATAACCCGGCAAGTTTAAGGAACCCTTTGTCTGGTTCCTCCCTCTAGCGCCCTGCCCGTGCGCACGCTACATCGCCGCCATGGCCGCACCCCCACTGATCACGCTTACCGATGTTCGCCTCTCCTTCGGGGGCAAGCCCCTGTTCACGGGGGTCAGCTTCTCGCTGTCCAAGGGCGAGCGCGTGGCGCTGGTCGGTCGCAACGGCGCGGGCAAGTCGACGCTGATGAAGATCATTTCAGAGCGCGTGGAAGCCGACAGCGGAGACGTCTGGCGTCAGCCGGGCATCACCTTCGCCAGCGTCGCACAGGAGCCGGACCTTGCCGGCTTCGAATCCGTACTCGCCTATGCCAGCGAAGGGCTCGACGGCGCCTATATGGCCGAGGCCGAATTGTCGGAATTCGGCGTCGAGGCAGATGCAGACCCGGCCACGCTCTCCGGCGGCCAGCTGCGCCGCGCCGCGCTCGCCAAAGCCTTTGCCGCCGATCCGGACGTGCTGCTGCTGGACGAGCCGACCAACCATCTCGACGTACCTATGATCGAGCAACTGGAAGCACGCCTGAAGAACTTCAACGGCGTCGTGCTGGTCGTCAGCCACGACCGCCGCTTCCTGGAGAACATCTCGACCAACACGCTCTGGCTGCGCCAGGGCAAGGTGCTGAAGAGCCCGGACGGCTATGTGAAGTTCGACGAATGGGCCGAACAGATCGAGATCGAGGAAGAACGCCAGCTGCGCCGGATGACGACGCACCTGAAGGACGAGCAGCACTGGCTGGCCCGCGGCGTCACCGGCCGGCGCAAGCGCAACCAGGGCCGTCTCGCAAAACTGAGAGACCTGCGCGCCGAACATGCCGAGATGCGGTCCGCCCTTCAGGACCGCAAAGCCACCGCCGACCTCAGCGTCGACGCCGGGGATTCGATGAGCAAGAAGGTGATCGAGACCCGGCACCTGACCAAGACTTATGAAGGCCCGGATGGACCGTTCACCCTGGTCAACGATCTCTCCATCAGGATCCTGCGCGGCGACCGGATCGGCATCATAGGGCCCAATGGCGTCGGCAAGACGACACTGGTCAAACTCCTCCTCGGCCGGATCGAACCGGACAGTGGCAGCGTAAAGCACTCCAAAACGCTGCAGGTGACCTATCAGGACCAGACGCGCGAAACGCTGAACCCGAAGGACACGATCTGGGAAGCCCTCGCCCCGAATGGCGGCGACTCCATCATGGTGCAGGGCCGACAGCGGCATGTCGCAGCCTATGCGAAGGACTTCCTGTTTGCGCCGGACCAGCTGCGCCAGCCGGTCGGCGCCCTCTCCGGCGGGGAACGCAACCGGCTCGCCCTTGCCATTGGTCTTGCCCAACCGTCCAACCTGCTCGTGATGGACGAACCGACCAACGATCTCGACATGCAGACGCTGGACCTGCTGGAGGACATGCTGCTCGGATATGAAGGCACGCTGATCCTGGTCAGCCACGACCGGGCCTTCCTCGATGCCACCGTGACCAGTTGCCTCTGCCCTGTCGGCAATGGCGAATGGATCGTCACGGCCGGCGGCTGGAGCGACGCGCAGGAACAGCTGAAAGGTTTCCGGCAGAGGGGCGAAGCAGATGCTCCGAAGGCGGAAAAACCGAAGACAGACAATGCACAGCGTCCGAAACCTCAGACGAAGCTCTCCTTCAAGGATGAGCATCGTCAGAAGGAACTGGACGCGTTGATCCCGAAGCTGCAGGCCGAAATCGCCAAGCTGGAGCAGGACATGTCCGATCCGGGTCTCTATGCCCGCGATGCGGATGCCTTCAACAAGAAGTCCGCCCGCGTCGGCGCAGCGCGCGAAGAGCTCGACATGGCCGAAATGGAATGGCTGGAGATCGAGGAAAAGCGCGAAGCGCGGGCGAAGTAACCTGTCCAAATTGAAATGGTGGCGGCGAACACTTCGTTAAGCAGGCCTTACTAGACTTGGGCCTGACAGATGGAGACGACGCCCATGCGCCTGGTACCCCTTCTTGCCGCCTCGAGCGCGATTGTCCTGCTGGCTGCGCCGGCCTTCGCGGACACCCCCAGCATGAAACCTGACAAGCCTGAACCCGCAAAAGGACAGGAAACCGGGGTGTATCGCTTCGGGGCCACTTATTCCGTGACGCCGGGCGATACCGCCTCCGCCTGCCAGTCGAGCTGCGCGGAAGATGCGCAGTGCGTTGCCTGGAGCTATGTGGCCACATTCGAAGGCGCCGATGCGCGCTGTGAACTGAAGCGCGGCGGCGGCAAGGCCCGTCCGAACCCGCTGGCCACCTCTGGCGTCTCGCCGACGCTTGCGGCAAAGTTCATCCCGGAACCGAAGCCCGAACTCGAAGGCGGACCAGAAAGTGAATAAGCGCTCTAGAGCGCCCGCTCTTTCGTAGCCGTGAAGCGGATGTCCGGGTTCTTTTCCTGGGCGTAACCGACATCCCACGCATTCTTGGCGAGATAGACCGGCGCATCGTCGAGGTCTGTGCCTGACGAGGACTTGTTCTTCTCAAGGAAGGCTTCCAGCACTTTCGGATCGTCACAGGAGAGCCAGCGCGCGACATTATAGGGCGCCGGTTCGAACACGACTTCCAGATTGTACTCTGCTGCCACGCGCTCGATCATCACCTCGAACTGCAGCTGGCCGACGGCGCCGACGATCATGTCGGAACCGATGGTCGGCTTGAACAGTTGGGTCACGCCCTCTTCCGCGAGGCTTTCGAGGGCCTTGCGCAAGTGCTTTGCTTTCATTGGGTCTTTCACGCGCGCCCGGCGCAGAAGTTCCGGCGCAAAGTTCGGAATACCGGCAAACTTGATGTCACCATTCTCCGAAAGACTGTCGCCGACGCGCAGTTGGCCATGGTTCGGCACACCGATCACGTCACCCGCATAGGCGGTTTCGGCGATCTCGCGGTCCTGCGCGAGGAACATCATCGGATTGTGGATATTCAGCTGCTTGCCGCCCGCCGTCTTCAGGCGCATCCCGCGCTTGAACTCGCCCGAACACAGACGAAGGAACGCCACGCGGTCGCGGTGGTTCGGATCCATGTTCGCCTGGATCTTGAAGACGAAACCCGACACCGTGTTGTCGTCGGCATGGATGATAACCGGCTCGCCCTTCTTCTCGGCTTTCTGGTCACGCGGCGGCGGCGCATAGGCATGCAGCGTACGGAGCAGCTCCAGAACGCCGAAATGGCGCAGAGCCGAACCGAACACGACCGGCGTCATGTGGCCACCGAGGAAGGCTTCCTTGTCGAACTCCGGCAACAGACCAGTGGCCATTTCCATGCCTTCGGAGAGTTCGCCATAGACGCTCTCGTCGAGGTTCGCCTGAAGGGTCGCCTCATCGGCGGCAATGCGCGGTGCGGCGCCGATCTTCGGCGCTTCACCGGGGCGGCGTTCGAACTGGATCAGTTCCTTCGTAGCCAGATCGATCATGCCGGAAAAACGCTGACCGCTGGCCGCAGGCCAGTAGAGCGGCGCGGTATCCAGCTGCAGCTTTTCCTGCACTTCGTCCAGAAGCGCGATCGGGTCCTGTGCCTCGCGGTCCATCTTGTTGATGAAGGTCACGATCGGGATGTCACGCAGGCGACAAACTTCAAACAGTTTCAGCGTCTGCGGCTCGATGCCTTTTGCAGCGTCCAGAACCATGACAGCGCAGTCCGCTGCGGTCAGCGTGCGGTAGGTGTCTTCGGAGAAGTCTTCGTGGCCCGGCGTGTCGAGCAGATTGAAGATGAGATCCTCGAACTCGAAGGTCATCACGGAGGCCGACACGGAGATGCCGCGGTCGCGCTCGATCTTCATCCAGTCGGACGTAGTGCGCCGCGCCTCGCCGCGCGCAGCCACTTCCCCGGCCGCACGGATGGCCCCGCCGGCCAGCAGCAGGTTCTCCGTCAGCGTGGTCTTGCCCGCGTCAGGGTGTGAGATGATGGCGAAGGTCCGCCGGCGGGCGGCTTCTGCAGCGTGGGACATGTTGAAACGGCTCGTATTTTCCAGGCCGAGCCCCTAGCCGATTTAGGCCACGGATTGAAGGGCTGGTGTCAGGCGGAGTGTGCTGACAGTGCTTCAGGCAGCCTTCGGCCAGATCTGTTCAAGGTCCGGTGCCTGGCCTTCATGCTCATGGCGTTCACGCAGGCTGGCGAGGATCGTTTCCGGCAGGATCGTCAGGCGGGCTTCGCCAACGCGCTTCTCCTTCACCGGGAACAGGGCGGCATTGGCGCCAGTCTTGGCGATGATCAGGGCCGCCAGGTCTTCGACAAGGTTCACTTCCATCACGACGCCTTCATCGACATGGGCCGACACGACCCGCGCAACGAATTCCAGCGCCTCACGCGCCCGCATGCTGGCAGGATCCCCGCAGCCAAGCACTTTCCAGCGCTTGGACAGATGAATTTCCGGGATCGCCACGTCGACGATCTGTTCGTTCAAGAGAAACAGCATAACCCCGCCTTGCCCAGTATCCTGATTCGAATTTCAAGCTGCCCGCACGGGGTTAGCGGGGAGTTAACAGAGGCTTGTCCTTCACAAAGGAATTTGCCGGATCCCACTACAGGATTCAGGCTTCTTGTTCAGGCGCCTTCCTCGACATGCTCGGTCAGGAAATGGCGCCCCTCCTTGTCTTCGATTTCGACGACCCAGAGATCGCTGTCGCGTTTGCGCGCCCGTGCGACATAGTCATCCACCAAATGCTCGTCCGGCCCGACGCCCTGCGCGGTGAGATTCATGAAGATGCGGTCGCCATCCATACCCATGGACGGGATGTAGGCCGCCGCCGTTCCGTCCAGGCGCGCAACCTTCACCAGGACATCGCCGCGGTCATCGTCGCCATGCTGGACGATAAAGCCCGACGCGCCCGCGACTTCCGCCCGGCGGATCAGGGCCTCGATCCAGAGGCGTGTGGGCAGGCGCTCCATCATCGGGTGTCTCCTTCGAAACGGCATGATGCTTGCAGTTTCAGGTTCAGTGTTAACGCACTGGTAACGACTGACGGAAGGGGCCAGAGCATGAAAAGCAGCGATCTGATCCTGCTGGCACCCGCCATCGCCTTTGCCGGTGGCCTGACCGGACTCATACAGCATTCAAACCATCCGGGCGACGTCCTGTTCCTCGCCACGTCCATCATCCTGTTTGCGATGGGCGCTGCGATATTTGGCGGACTGTTCCTCCTGTTGCGGTCGAGCCTGCCGGAAGACGAGGACGTCTAGAGGCTGACACCCCCGTTTTATTGCGCCGCGTCGTCCACGGGTTCGACATCGGCGTCGTGCGCCCGCGGCAGGGTCACGGACACGCGTGTGCCTTTGCCGAGGGTCGAGCGGATGTCGATCTGCCCGCCATGCAGCTCCGCAAAACGTTTGACGACGGCGAGGCCGAGTCCCGTCCCCTTCACGCCGCGGGCATTGCCGCCCTGCGCGAACGGCTCCAGCGCGAGGCGCACATCTTCCTCACTCATGCCGGCGCCCTTGTCCGCGACGGACAGGATGGCGGCATTGCCGCTGATTTCCGCATCCAGCACGATAGCGCTGCCGCTGTCCGAGTATTTGATCGCATTGGACACAAGGTTCTGCCAGATCTGGCGCACGGCGCGCGCATCGGCCTGTGCCCAGACTTCCTCATCCGCTTTCAGGCGCAGTTTCACACCGGCCCGCTCGGCCTGGTTCTCCAGCTGGCGGATCACGGACAGTGCAGAAGCAGACAGGTCGACTGGCTCCGGCTCAAGGCGATATCGATCGGCATCGGCCTTGGCGAGGTCCAGCATGTCCTCGACCATGAGGAGCAGTTCCTGTCCGCTGTCATGAATGATGGCCGGATAGTCCTGATAGGCTTCCGGTAGCGGGCCGCGCACACCATGGCGCATCATGTCGGCATAGCCGATGATGGCATTCAGCGGCGTTTTCAGGTCATGGCCCAGCGAGGCGAAGAAAGCCGTGCGCTGGCGGACGGCATCACGCGCACGCGTTTCGGCATCGACAGGAGGCACCTTGCCTTCCTGCGCCTGACGGTCGACAAGCACGATATGCGTGCCGCCCTCGTAAGGTGTGGCGCAAAAAGCGATCTTGCGGCCGTTGGCGAGGACCGCCTCCCCTGCCATCGCAGATGCGGTCAGCAGTTTGGCGGGCGGAGTCGAGGTATCCAGAATGTCGCGCAACAGCGTGCCCGCCCCAATGGCCGGCAGGCCGAGCCGGTCGCCGTCCGCCCCGCGGATCATGCCGTCCGGTGTCACGTCCAGCAGGAGGACACCGGAATCGGCCGGAACAGGAATGGTCGCCTTGGCCGGATGAGAGACTTCGGCAAGCGGCGGCTGGTCTGCCGCTGCAGCCACGAGTTGTTCCTGCCCGCGAGCGAGATACCAGACCAGCAGCGCGCAGGTGACAAGCGCTGCAAAAGCCAGCAGCCGGGCGACGCTGGAGAAGCCCGGAACGGCCTCTCCCATCGGCAGAATCCCGATTTCGGACAACAGGATCGCCACGAAATAGGCCCCTGCGCCGAAGATCGACGCTTCCGCCGCCATGCTGGAATTATTGAGGCTGAGCGCCACGAGCGGTGCAATCACGAAAAGAACCGCCAACGGAGACATCGCTGCGCCGCTCAATGCGAGAGCGAAAGCGGCAAACACAGTCCACGCAATCACCAGAAAAGACGGGGCAAATTGGTTCAGAAGCCGATCTGGCCCCAGCAGCAGATACCCAGTCAGTCCGGGCAGGGCCGCCAGCCCCAGCCAGGCGAACGACAATGCCTCTCTTTCGCGCGAGACGAGAATGGAACAGGCAACCGCAACCACCATGGCCAGCCAGCCAAGGTGTATAATCCGTAATCTCTGACGCTGCTTTTGGGGCAACATATTAATACCCCGGTGAGATTCATTAGGCATTGTAACGGTGTCGGCGGTTTCTTGCTGTATTTGTAATGCAAGAAGCGGGCAAGCTGCTGTTCCCCCCTTGGGGAAGTTCGGGCAGAAAGTATCGTGTGTCGCGTGAGGGAGTGAGCGAACATGAATTCCATCAGAACGATCGGGGCTATTGTTATCGCTATGGGGATGGCTCTTGGAGCCTCCGCACAGGAAGGCCAGCCCAAAGAGAAGAAATCCGGTGATGCGATCTCTGAATCCGCTGCCGTTTACGCTACCTACCAATCCGAAGTGACGGACGTAAAAACGAAACCGCTTGGTTCTGCCAGCGATATCGACCACGCCCTGAACTCGCTCGGCGGACACAATCCGGACCAGCTTTCGCAGGGCTGGATTTCCTATTCCGCGCTCATCGCCTCTCAGGACCCTGAATATCGCGCCGCAGTCCGCGACATCGCGGATTTCTATGGCCGTGATGCCATGATGAACGGTCTGGCCAATGATGTGCGCTATGCCCGTACGCTGAATGGTGGCGACACGGCCGTCAGCGCCGCGCTCGCCGCAACCGAGGCCGACAGCCGTCGCCTCTCCAGCGCTGCCGCCTTCGTGAAGGAACAGGCCTACTCGCTGCAGGCCTCCGGCTGGGCCAAGGCGAAGATCGGCAATTCGGGCGCAAAGGCCACGACCCTCGACAAGATCCAGAAGGCCGGCATCCCGGCCAGCCAGCCGCTGGTCAACGCTTTCAGCGCGTCTGATATCGATGGCGTGCTGGTGCAGGCTGGTGTCCCCGGCGCCCCGTCGCTGTGGGACAATGTCTCCGGCGCCGCCAGCGCCGTGCGGTTCCCGGCAGCCATGACGTCGGGCCTCAAACTCAATCGCAAGCGCGTGAAATATGGCAAGGAACCGATCGCCGACCAGATCGCCACGCTCGCCGCTTTCCGCGTCATGGGCTCTGAAGCCGCCACCCCGGCCCAGATGTCCAGCGCCATGTCGGAACGCGAGACCCGCGGCTGCCTGAACATGGCCAACCTGAACCTGCAGCAGTGTGTTGCCGCTGCGAACCAGCAGTACGAAGTACCTTTCTGTATCGGAGAGCACGCGCTTGCCGATGTGGGTAAGTGCATCGGTGGGGTCTACCAGTAAGCCCCTACCATCTCTCAACCTTCACCCCCGGGGCCCATGGCCGCCGGGGGTTTTCTTTTTTGGCAGGATGCCCCATGTCACGGGCCATGAGCATTGCTGAAACCGCCGCAGACATTCGCGAAGACTTCTCCTGGCTCGAAGACTGGGAAGCGCGCTACGCCCACATCATCGACCTGGGCAAGGCGAACCCGCCGCTGGAGCCGCATGAGCGGACGGAAGATACCCGGGTGCGCGGCTGTGCCAGCCAGGTCTGGCTCGTCACGGGCTGGGAAGATGGCAAGCTGGTGCTGCGGGCCGAGTCTGACGCGATGATCGTTTCAGGCCTGATCGCCCTGCTCGTGGCGCTGTACAATGGCGCCACTCGCGACGAGATCCTGTCCTTCGACGCGAAGGCTTTTCTGGATGAGATCGGTGTCAGCGGCGCATTGACGGCCCAGCGTTCGAACGGCCTTGCCTCCATGCTGGCGCGCATTCAGGACGACGCGAAAGCCATGCCTGCGTCCTGATCCGATCGCAGCAGGCCATCAGCGCCGGCAAGCCGCATCTTCAGATCCCTCGCCTCGCCGTGCCCGGCTCCGCAGGGGATTCAGGCGGCGTACAAGTTGGTTTTCTGGTGGATAGCTGCGCCACCGGGCGGCGTGAGCAGCAGACGGCGGCTGGCCAGCTCTTCATCATGGCACAGCACCTGGTTGATCCGGCCATCCGCCCCGGCCAGCGGCAGGCGGAGCCAGGCGTGCAGCCGTTCCCCGGCTTCGATCACACCGCCAACCGGCACCCCCCGGTCAATCGCAGCGGACAGGCCGAGCGCGTAGGTTTCGGCTGCGGTACCAGCGACATCCTCGATCCGGCGGCCGCGGGCTTCAAATCCCAGCAGGTCGCGCAGGCGGGACCCGGCGATTCGGAAGCGCCCTGCCCCCGATTCGTCGAACTCTACGATGGAAATGCTGGCCAGCACGGACCGCAGGTGTCCCGGGTCAATCGATTCGCGGCGCGGGACACCGTCCGATTCGCCCAAGCGGCACCAATAGTCGACAAGGCTGCGCTGGACAGCAGTTACGCCTCTGAAAACATTCTGTTTGGTCATCTTCAGCCACCCCCGTGGTGATTCGATAGAATCACCTATCGCGCGAGTTGCAGGTCCGAATCAAGAGTCTTTGTGATGTTTTGTTAACCAAGATTACCCAAATATTTTGTTTCGTTTCCGGAACAACAAGTATTCGTGGCCGAGTTCTTTCACTTGTCTGCGCGGCCAAGCCCCATCTTCTTGGCAAGCTTTGAGCGTTGGCGGGAATAGCCCGGCGCGACCATCGGATAGTCTGCCGGCAAGCCCCATTTGGCGCGGTATTCTTCCGGCGACATGTCGTACGAGGTGCGTAGATGGCGCTTCAGGGATTTGAACTTCTTCCCGTCCTCCAGGCAGATCAGGAAATTGTCGGACACGGATTTCGCAACAGGTACAGCAGGTTTGGGCTGCTGGGGCTGGGCTTCATTGCCCGCAACGGAAGACAGCGACTTGTGAACCAGACGGATCAGGTCCGGCAGGTCTTCTGAAGCGACCGTGTTGTTGCCGACATACGCCGCCACGATCTTTGAAGCATATTCGACCAGGGCCTGTTCGCCCCGTTCACCCGTTTTAGCGTCTGACACCTGCTTGCCCCCTGCAACCCAGCTAACCATCAGCAACTAGTCACGGCCCGACAAACGTAAATCCCCAAAAAGCAGACGCGGCCCCTGCCATACCAGCAGGGGCCGCGTCAGTGCCTTGGTTTCAGGCAGGCTTGTCTAACCAACAGCCATGAAGGACAGGAGCAGGACAATGCCAAGCAGGGCCGCCGTCCAGATCGTCATCGCACCGTTCAGCACGCCGCCGCGGGCCAGTTCACCGCGCGGACTGAACGCCGCTTCGATCCAGTTGTAGGCACGGCTTGTGATCCGGAAGAAGGCCGCCGTCATCGCCGGACCTGCCTTGCCCCACACCGTTCCGGCCCAGGTGACCAGACTGTAGCCCACTTTGCGGTAGGACCAGTCGCTGTCGAGGATCACGCCACGTTTCTCCGGCGGGTAAACGTGGAAACGCTTCAGCAGGACGAAGGCAAAGATGGCGAAGATCAGCAGCTGGAACTGCGTGATGATGTGATCGAACGAGAACAGGTGGTGATGGGAATAGCCCATCGCCTCCTCTCTGTAAGGCAGCAGGCCGTAAAGCCATTCATGGCCGAAGCCCGGGAACAACGCCGGCAGGCCGAGGAAGATGCACAGGAACGCCGCGATGCCCATCGCCAGCAGCATGTTGAATGGTGCTTCCTTCACGCGAAGGCCACTGTCATGGCCGAAGAAGGCGTAATACGGGATCTTGATGCCCGAATGCTCAAGCACACCAGCCGAGGCGAACATGAGCATCAGGAAGATCACCGCATAACCGGCGGTGGCCACTTCCGAGATGATCATCGACTTGGTCACAAAAGCGGAGAACAGCGGGAAGGCAGAAATCGCCATTGCACCGATGATGCAGAACAGGGTCGTCCACGGCATGGACCGGTGCAGACCGCCCAGCTGGCTCGCCTTCACGGTACCGGTACGATAAAGCACGGCGCCCATCGACATCATCAGCAGGCCTTTAAAGAAGATATCCGCAAAGGCGTGGGCTGCGACGCCATTGATCGCCAACGGCGTACCGATGCCGACACCGCAGACCATGAAGCCGACCTGGTTGTTGATCGAATAGGACAGCACGCGGCGCAGATCGTTTTCGATCACGGCAAAGAAGACCGGGAACACGGTCATGATGGCGCCGATCCAGACCAGGTGCTCCTGCCCCGGGAACATGCGGGCCAGCGCATAAACGGCCAGTTTGGTCGTGTAGACCGACAGGACGACCGAGCCGACCACGGTCGCCTTCGGATACGCATCCTGCAGCCAGTTGTGCAGCAGCGGGAACGCCGCCTTGATGCCGAAGGCGATGAAGATGAACAGCACGCCCGGATCAGAAAGATCGGTGAAGGCTTCCAGCGAAAGGTCGCCGCGGGACTTCAGGACGTAAGCGAGACCATTCAGCAGCAGGACGCCGGACAGGACCTGCACGCCCAGATACCGCATGGCGGCGAAATAGGCTGCCCGCGTCTGCGCCCGCAGGATCAGGAAGACCGAGCTGATCGCCGTCAGTTCCCAGAACACGAACAGGGTCATCAAGTCGCCGGCCAGCGTCGCGGCGACGGCAGCGCCGGCGTAGAACAGCGCGGCCCCATCCTGGATCCGGTCATCGGAATGCAGGGCGTAAATGCCGTTCAGCACGGCAGCGATCAGGAACGCCAGGCTGAAGATGAAGTTCAGCGCATCAACGCGGTAGAGCACCATTTTCAGGCCGAGCACCTGCGTCGTCACGAGATCCATGTTCTGCGGGGCGAAGACCAGCAGCAACAGCGCCAGAAGCGGCGCAGCAATGGTCACCACCTGGCGCGCCTGGCGCATGGTGATGAACAGGCTCGCGACGCCTGAGATGATCAGCACCCATCCGGGATTGAGACCTGCCAGCATGGACGGCATCACGCGTCTCCCTCGGAAGTGTGGTGCGGCGCCGGCAGGTCATCTGCCATCGGCGCATCCGGATCGATGCCTTCAGGCGGTCCGCCTGCATCGCCGTAATAGTTTTCGTCCCGGCGCAGCAGGTGGCCCAGCGGCCAGCCCATGATCACGGCGAACGCGAAACAGACAAAGCCCCAGACGCCATAGAAACCGGCATAATTGGCAAAGTTCAGGTACTCATGCCGCGCATGGAAGAAGTCGACAGAAATGACGGCCAGCGCCAGAACCATCAACACATAGAAGATGATGTTGCCGATGCCCTTGCGGTGCGTCCAGCCGAACAGGATCTGCGACAGCGGATGAATGCCGTCTTCCGACGGTGTGTTCAGATTGTGCACGGACTCTGCCGCACGCTTCACGAAGCGGCCGGAATTGTCGCGGCCATTTTCGGTCGGGTCGCTCATGGCTGGCCTCCATCCGCGATGTATTCGACGCGATCCCCAACGGTCGGGGACAGGAATTTCGAAATCGGGCCGACCGCGAAGAACAGGATGATACACAGCGTGGCCGTGATCAGCGGCGCGACAACAGTGGGCATCGGGGCGCCGTCCGGACGTTTGAACGGCTTCGGTTCCTTCGTGCCGGGCGGCGGCAACAGCGCCAGCAGCGGGATCGGCAGCAGGTAGGCGATGTTCAGCAGCGACGAGGCGATCAGGACCAGAGACAGGTAGACATTGCCGTGGTCGATGGCGCCCTGCATCAGCTCATACTTCGGCCAGGCACCGGCGAACGGCGGCAGGCCGATGATAGACATGGAGCCGATCATGAAGGCAATGAAGACCAGCGGCATCTTCCGGCCGAGGCCGCGCATGTCGGAAATATTGGTCAGGCCCGTGGCGACGTAGATGGCGCCCGCGCACATGAACAGCGTCATCTTGCCGGCGGCGTGGGCAGCGATCTGAAGGCTGCCACCGAGCCAACCGGCCGGATCCGCCAGCATCGCACCAGCAACGACATAGGAGAGCTGCGCAATCGTCGAATAAGCGAGCCGCGCCTTCAGATTGTCCTTTGTCATGGCGATCAGCGAGCCGACCACCATGGTGAAACAGGCCACCCAGAGCACGAACTCGCGCGCGGGCGTCGCCTCCAGCAGGTCGGTCCCGAAGATGAAGATGGCGATCTTCATGATCGTGAACACACCGGCCTTCACGACGGCCACGGCGTGCAGCAGGGCCGAGACCGGCGTCGGCGCAACCATGGCATTGGGCAGCCAGAAATGGACCGGCATCAGCGCCGCCTTGCCGACACCGAAGGCAAACAGGATCAGCAGCGCGCTGGCGACCGCCGGGCTGATGTCCACACCGGCGAGGAGACCGCCCGGCACGAAATCGAGGTTCTGCCCGGCAAGGACCCAGGTCCACATCACAGCTGGCAGAAGCAAGCCGATCGAGGTGCCCATCAGGGTCAGCAGGTAGATGCGTCCGCCGCGCTTGGCCGCGGCATCGCCCTTATGGGTCACCAGCGGGAAGGTCGACAGCGTCAGCACTTCGTAAAAAACAAACAGCGTGAACAGATTGGCCGACATGGCGACGCCCAGGGCGCCGAAAATGGCGATGGCGAAGCAGATGTAGAAACGCGTCTGGTTCCGCTCTCGGTTCCCGCGCATGTAACCGACCGAATAGAACGAGTTCACGATCCACAGGCCGCTGGCCACAAGGGCGAACAACATGCCCAGCGGTTCCAGCTTGAAGGCGAGGCTGAGACCCGGCGCCGCCTGACCAAGGTTCAGTTCCGGGCGCTCCCCGCCTGCCACGTGCATGGTCAGCAGGATGATCACAACAAACAGGATGCCTGCGCCGGTGAAGGTCACCCCTTCCCGCAGGTTCGGTGACCAGCCCATCACGGCAATGCCGGCCGCAATCAGCAGCGGCAGGACAAGCGCGGCGAGGATCAGGGTCTCAGGGCTCATCGGAACGCCTCCACACCGAAGGCTGCAGCGGCCGCGTCACGCGCGAGGCCGAGCGGGAAGTCCGCCGCGATGCCGAAATACAGATTGGCCAGCGCCAGGATCCAGAGCGGAACAAGCAGGAGGACCGGTGCCTCCTTGCGCGTCTTTCGCGGATTGACCGGAGGCTGGAAGAACACCGCCTCCAGAACGCGGCCCATATAGATCACCGCCAGGAAGGACGAGAACACGACAAGGCCGACGGCCCACCAGAGGCCCTGGTCGAACAGGGCGAAGCCGAGCTGGAGCTTCGACTGGAAGCCCGCCGTCAGCGGCACGCCGATCAGCGACAGCGCAGCAATGGCAAATGCCGTCATGGTCCACGGTGCTGACCGGCCAAGTCCGGCAAAGTCCCGTATCGTCGTGCCCTGGTAGGTCAGAACCACGCCGGCGACCGCCATGAACAGCGCGCCTTTCATCATGGCATGGTTGACCAGGTGGAACAGGCCAGCCGAGAGGCCCGCCGTCGTGCCGATCGAGACGCCGAGGATCATGTAACCGACCTGCGCCACTGAGGAATATGCGAGGATCCTGCGCACATCGGTCTGGAACACCGCCTGGAAGCTGCAGACCACCATGGCCGCAATGCCAAGCGGCATGAGGATCGCGCTGAAGGCGGAGATCTCGAAGCCATAGTCCGGACGGAAGACGGTGAACAGGAACCGGATCAGCGCATAGAGTGCAACCTTGGTCGCCGTCGCCGACAGGAACATCGTCACGAAGGTCGGGCTGTAGGAATAGGCATTCGGCAGCCACTGGTGCAGCGGCCACATCGCGGCTTTGAGGCCAAGGCCGACAAGGATGAAGGCAAAGCCCGCCTGCACGCTGCGATGCCCGGCCAGTTCCGGAAGCAGCGTGGAAATCTGGTACATGTTCAGCGTACCGGTCGCGGCATAAAGGAAGCCGATGCCGATGATGTAGAAGCTGGCGCCAAGCGTACCCATGATGAGGTAGTTGAACGCGGCCGGCAGGGCACGGCGGTCACGTCCCGATCCAAGCGCAACGAGCACATAGGTCGAGATCGAGGAAATCTCGAGGAAGACGAATAGGTTGAACGCGTCGCCCGTGATCGCCACACCGTTGAGGCCTGCGAAACAGACGAGGAAAGCGGAATAGAACAGTGCCCGCTTCCGCTTCGGGATTTCCGCAACAACGGTCGGCCAGGAGAAGACCGAGGCCAGCAGGCCAATCGTCGTGACGATCAGCAGGATCATGGCGTTCAGCGCATCGACGCGCAGCTCGATGCCCAGCGGCACAGGCCAGCGGCCGACCTCATAGGAAACAACACCGATCGGCGACGTCTGCACAAGGCCGAGCAGGATGATTGCGAACAGGAAGCTGATGCCTGTCGCCGCAATAGAGATCAGCCACGCAATGCGGCCTGTCGGTACAAGTGCCAGCAATGGCGCCAGGAACAGCGGCACCATGACGAGCAGCGGCGCGGCATGCGACAGCGCCCAGGCTGGCGCAGCATTCAGAATAGCGTCGATCATGCGGTCGCCTCGCTCACGGCTTTTTCCGCCTCGGCGTGTTGGGCCAGTGCGGTTTCAAGATCGATTTCATTCACTTCGTCATTCTCGATCGAGCCATAGGCTTCCCGGATGCGCACGACGAGGGCGAGGCCGACCGACAAGGTCGCCACACCGACGACGATGGCCGTCAGCATCAGGACGTGCGGCAGCGGGTTGGAATAGGTATTGGTCAGGTGCGCCACGCGTTCGGCATGTTCCCCGCCTGCGGCCAGCACGGCATCGAGCGCCGCATGGCCGCCTTCTGTCTCCGCGCCGTGACCAGCGCCATGATGTTCAATGGCATCATCACCGAACAGGATGGGCGCGGTGCCGCCGGAGACTTTGCCGAGGGTCACATAGAACAGACAGATCGTCGTCTGGAACAGGCCGAGGCCAACCATCCGCTTGATCAGGTTCTGGGACGCAAAAGTGATGTAGAGGCCGATCATCATCAGGACGATGACGACCCAGTAGTTCGCGCGTTCGAGCAGGAATTCCAGCATGGCTTACCAATCCTCGTCGCGGATTTCGGCCACGCGGCCGGCAAAGGCATAGAAGATCGTCAGCATCGCACCAGACACGCCGCAAAGCACGCCGAGTTCGATCCCGAGAATGCCGATGTGCTGGCCGTGGTGCTCGCCGGGCGGCTCATGGAACAGGGCCTGGTATTCCAGATAGTGGCCGCCTTGCAGCATCGCCCAGAAGCCGACGCCGGCATAGATCATCACGCCGACTGCAGCGAGTGAGCGGGTGAAGACCGGCGGCACGGCGCGCATGGCTGCCGGCACCCCGAAGACGAGTGCATAAAGGATGACGGCGACGGCAATGATGACACCCGCCTGGAAGCCGCCACCGGGGCCGAAGTCACCGTGGAACTGAACATAGAAGGCAAACATGGCGATCACGGGGATCAGCATCTTAGCGATGACGCGCAGGATGACGTGGTGATCGGTGTTCATGAGGGATCCTCATCACTTGCGGCCGAAGCCTTGCGTGTACTGTGATCACCCGAACGGCCTTCATTGCGGATACGCTCAGCCAGCGAGCGCTCGCCAAAACCGAGCAGCAGCGCGACGGCAAGGCCGGCGGTAAATACAACGCACGTTTCGCCCAGCGTATCGAAGCCACGATAGCTGCCGAGGACCGGGGTTACGACGTTCGGGATGCCCGTTTCGAACCAGGCCACCTGAAGATAAGTGAGCCCCACGCCCGCATTGGCCGGCGAGGACGCATCGCCAAGGGCCGGAAGGTCCACAGTTGCGTAGATCAGGGCGGCGCCGGTCGCGAGGCAGACAAGCAGCGGGCCAAGGCGGAAGAAGAGCTTTTCCGGTTTCGCCGTGCGTGAGGTAAGCAGCATGGCACCCAGCAGGACGACCGTCGACATGCCGGCGCCGACGGCAGCCTCCGTAAAGGCGACGTCGACCGCGTCGACAGCGACATACCAGGCGGCGGACACGAGCGAGTAAATGCCAGACAGCATCACGATCGCGAACAGGCTGCGCATCCGGGCAATCGCCACACCGGTCGCAAACAGGATGGCGAGCAGGAAAATGTTGACGAGGACGATACCGAAATCGCCGTTGAACATGCTGTGCATCAGGCGTCCTCCCCTTCCGCTTCAGACGTTCCGACCCGGCCGATGATCGGCTGGACACCGGCGGTGTGGGCCGCATTGGCCAACGCATGCGACGCGGTCGGGCTGGTCAGGAAGATGAAGACGCAGATCGCGAACAGTTTGGAGATGACCAGCCAGCCCGGCGACAGCAGCATCATGCCGAACAGCACCAATGCGGCGCCCGATGTGTCTGTGATCGAGGCGGCATGCAGGCGGGTATAGATGTCCGGGAAACGCAACACCCCAACTGTGCCGATGACACAAAGGATGGATCCGCCGAGGCACAGAAGTGCGCCCAGCGGGAAGCGGATCATTTCCCAGTATCCGTGAAGGTCAGCAAGGAACTCAGCCATCGGCGTTGCCTCCCTGCCCGCGGCGCACCAGCGGCACCTGGAACGACCGGTAACGGAAGAACTTCAGGATCGCGATCGTCGAAACGAAGTTGATCAGCGCATAGGTAATGGCAATGTCGAGGAATTCCGGACGGTCCATCACAAAGCCCAGAAGGCCGAGCGCCAGCACGGTTTTCGTGCCGAAGGAGTTCACCGCCAGGATGCGGTCATAAAGCGTCGGCCCGATAAAGGCGCGCAGCAGGAGCAGCGCCATTCCAAACAGGATCGCGATCAGCGCGGCGGCGGTCATGCAGCAGCTCCCTTTCCGTCAATCGCGCGGGCAGAGCGCTGGTCCATTTCAACAAAAGCTTCCGGCTGGGAATCCTGTTCGTACAGTCCGTGCACCAGCAGCTTGTCGCCTTCGATCTCCACCGTCACGGTGCCCGGCGTCAGCGTGATCGAGTTGGCGAACGTCACCTTGGCGAGGTCCGATTTGCAGATCGTCTTCACCTTCACCAGCGCCGGCGCGATATCAAGGTCCGCCTTCACGCAGGCGCGGATGACGCTGATATTCGCCTTGACGATCTCCTTGGCCAGCCAGGGAAAGTAAAGGAGGAAACCGACAAGGCGCACATAGGGCGAGCCTTCACGGTCAATGATGTCCAGCCTGTAGGCCAGAATGCACGTCACGATGAGCGAGATACTGCCCAATGAAAGAATCAACGGGGTATTGTGGCCGGACATTCCGAGCCAGAACGCCGCCAAAGCCAGTACCAGCCCCAGAAAATACGCCACGCGCAACCCTCTTCCGATCGCCCTTAACCGGGATTGGGACTAAAGGTGTTAAGTGGTTTTGAAAAGCCCGTTCCCGACGCTTTTACAGTTTTGAGCGGTTATCTGCCAAAAACCAGACGTGCTGTGCGCTGTGCCGTGGAGAACTCTTCTTCCTCGTTCGCTGGCACGGGCATGGCCGGCCCGCTTTGCACCGCTCCTGGTGAATAGGCAGACGACAAAGCCCAGTTCCAGTAACGCAGGATCGTCTGCGCCTTGGCGACGCTCAAAACTTCATAAACTTCAGAGACATGCTGGAACTGAGGGTGAATGACCCCCTCCTCCAGTTCGAGCGGTTTTTTAAGCGCGACCCAGAGAACCGGCAGGAAGTCCCGTTTCACGCCAGTCGCCTTGCAAAGTACGGCCAGCGCCTCACCGCCCTCATCGCCCAAAATCTTGGCAGCGGTTACAGGTTTCACACCAGACAGGTATCCGATTTCCTGTTCGGTCTGCGCATCCATGCCGTTGAGGGCCGCGGCGTTGATGGCGCTTTCGAGGCTGTCGAAGGGACTGCGCTCAAGGGCTGCGCGGTTGCGCTGGCGGCGCTCGATCAGCTGGATGGCCTTGCGCGCGACAGGGTCTGCCCAGTTCTCCTCCGCGATCATTTCAAAGACGTCCTTGCAGGAGTCGATGATTTCAAGCCGGTCGGACGCGTAGCGCAAAAGGATCCGTTTCCGGGTCGGGCCATCCGCCCACCAGAACAGCGTCAGGGCGTGAGACGGGATCGTTTCCAGACGATCCGCGATCAGTGAACACAGGACCGGCAGGTCACGCGAACGGCGGACCAGCTTGTCCACCGCCTGCTCCGGCAATTCGGCGCCTTTGTTGAGCACCAGTTCCTTCAGCACATGATCCTCGCCGGTTTCTGCGAGATGGTTGCTGACCGGTCCCGGAACGAATTTCCGCTTGGCGATCGCAAGACGGTGTTCCGCTGTCCCGGTCATCGCAATGTCCAGCAGGTCACACGCATCAAAGGCTTCATTTTCTTCAAGAAGCGGCGCAGCGATCGCATACGGGCACTGCGCCAGGTACCGCAACAGCCGGCGCGGCGCCTCTTTGCTTTGCGCCAGTCGCCGGGCGCACATGGCGCGATCTTCATTGTCGGCGTGGAACAGCATGTCGAGCAGGATATCCGCTGCCATATGGCGGTCCTGTTGGGTCAGGCGCCCGCCGGACGGCATCGAAACAATATCCACCAACCGGCGGAACAGCGTGTTCCGCGCGCGGCCAATGCGTGGCTTTTCGGCCTGTTCGATCGATTCCATGTCGAATTCGTATCCGTTGAACCGGGAAAGGGTCGCAGGAAACAGTTAACGAGGGGTGGAATGTTTGGCGGTCTGCTAACCGCGGATACGGCCCGGATGCACCACCATGACCAGCAAGCTGGCGACCAGCATCAGGATGGAAAGCATGAACAGCTGTCCCCCGTCCGTCGCGGTGCTCGCAGGGTCCAGCGAAAGCGGGACATTCCGGCCAAGCCACGGCGACAGGTGAAACGCAATTGCGGCGCCGCAGACCAGTGCGGCAATCGCAGCGCCGAAGCGTCGCGAGAATGGCAGAAGCAGAAAGAAAGCTGCGAACAGTTCAATGATCGCTATCACGAACCGTCCAGCCGGCTCGAACAGGGAAACACCTGAGCGCTCGGCAATGGTCTGGAACACGATATTCTGACCTGGCGCATCAAACAGTTTCACGGAGCCTTCGGACGGGTCCGGCAAAGGCGCAATTGTGGACTGGATGAACATGGCGATCAGGAACAGTGCCAGCGCCCAACTGATAAGATGTCTGAATATACGCATGGTCCACCCTGGATACCGGCAGGTTTGTTAAGGCTACCGGTCGCAGCGCAGCAGCGCAACTGGTTGAAACCCGGCGTTTCTGTGGCGAAGCGGGCTTTCCATCCCTGCCCGGGCTACCTAATGTCCCGCCTCTAGCGGGAGGTCGAATGGACGAACAGGTCGAATCCATTGCCGACGAGATTACGGAAGAAGCGGCGGGCGACGTCACTTCTCCGGTCAGCGGTGTCAGCGAAGCGCTGACAGCAGGCGCCTCGCTTCTGTCGACCGCCAGCCATTGGCGTGCCCGGCGCATCCGCCGGGTCGTGAAGATCGAGCTGCCGGCCTACCTTCTTGTCCAGTGCAGCTGGTTCATGGCGTTCGGCCTCCAGATGGTTCTGTTCCCCTACCTGATTACGGACGCCAATCACCTGCACCGGGACGGCCTCGCACTCGGCCTCGCCAACATGGCCTTGTCCGGTCCCTCCGTGATTTTCCTGCTGCTGGGCGGTGTGGTGGCCGAACGCGCAGACGGCAAACGCCTGCTGATCCTGCTGCACCTTCTGGCAGCCGCGCCGGCGCTCGCGCTGGCAGCGTTCGTCTGGAAAGGCACCCTCACCTATCCCGCCATGATCGCCTATGGCCTCACCATCGGCACCGTCGGTGCCTTCATGATGCCCGCCCGGGACTCGATCGTGAACGAAGTCGTTGAACGCCGCGCCCGGGTCGGATCGGGCGTGACGCTGCAACTCGGCGTGACGCTGGCCACGATGGCACAGTTTGTCGCCCAGATCGGCGGACTGATCATTGGCGGCTATGCCGACAAGCTGACCAAGATGCCTGACTGGATGGGCGGCTTCGGGATCGGTCCGATCCCGGCACAGCAACTCCTTTTCATTCAAGGCACCGTCCTGGCACTGGGCGCCATCTTCGCGCTCTGGCTGGGCAAGGGCCGCCAGTTGCTCAGCAGCGGCCGGGGTGTAAAGGGCGCGCTGGCCGATATCGCCGATGGTTTCCACGCCGTACGCTCTGACGGCAAGCTCTGGGCGATGACGGCCCTGATGTTCGGCGTCGGCATTTTCGTGATCGGCGCCTTCCTCGTCGTGCTGCCCATCGTGAACCGGGATGTCTATGGCTTCGGCCCCGATGGCATCCGGGACATGTTCGTGACTTTCTGGATGGGCGCGTTCGTCTCGTCCGTGGTGCTGTCGGTCTTCAAGCGCATCAAACGGCAGGGCCGCCTTTTGCTCATCGCACAATTCCTGGCCTCGCTCAGCATCCTCCTGATGATGTGGCCGATCCCGCATTGGGGCTTCCTCACCATCGTGTTCGTCTGGGGGCTCGCCGCCGGTATTTCCATCGCCATGAGCCGTTCCATCGTTCAGGACGCCGCGCCGAAGGAAAAACTGGCCCGCGTACTGTCCATCTACCAGCTCGGCTTCATGGCAGGCGCGCCGTTCGGCGCGTTCCTGATGGGGGCCCTGGTCGACCTGTTCGGCCCGGCGAAGATCGCCATCGTGCCGGCAGGCGGCATGATCATCCTGATCCTCTGGATGGTTTTCTTCACACCGGTCTGGAACATGAAAGGCTCCGCCTGGCTTGCCCATCGCGAAAAGGCCTGAAAAGTGCCGCCATTGCCGGGCTGACAATTGGCCAGAAGCCAATTAACCCGTGCAGACATGTCGTCCCTGCCACGCGCCACCATCCACCTGGACCATATCGTCGCCAATTGGCGCACGATGGCAGGCCTGCAGCCGAAGTCGACAACCGCCGCAGTCGTTAAGGCCAATGCCTACGGCCTTGGCGCGGAACCTGTGGCCCGCGCACTGGCAGCCGCCGGGTGCAACACCTTCTTTGTCGCCTATCCGGAAGAAGGCGCGGCCGTTCGGAAGACCGTCGGGCCAGCCCCTGCCATATTCATTCTGAGCGGGCCTGCTCCCGCCACGATGCACCTGTTCCATGCACACGCTCTCACCGCAGTCCTGAACAGCGAAGCGCAAGTCAGTCTCTGGGCCGATATGGCGGGCCTGCCCTGCGCGCTTCACTTCGACACCGGCATGAACCGGCTGGGCCTGCCGGTGAGTGTGCTGGAATCCAATGGGGACGCGCTGCGCGCCCTGCAGCCGGTCCTGGTAATGAGTCACCTCGCCTGCGCCGATGAGCCGGACCATGAAATGAACGCCGCCCAGCTCGTCGCCTTCAGCGATATCGCAGCCGCCTTCCCCGGCGTTCCGGCAAGCCTCGCCAATTCGGCCGGCTGTTATCTTGGCCGCGATTACGGCTTTCAGCTCACACGACCCGGCCTTGCCCTTTACGGCGGCACGACCCCCCCAGCCCGCGTGCAGCTGCAGCACGCCGTTACGCTGGAGGCAGAGATCCTCAGCGTGTTCTCCGTCAAGGCAGGTGAAACCGTAGGATATGGCGCGACATTCAAGGCGCCGCAGGATATGATGCTCGCCACTGCCGGCCTCGGTTATGCCGACGGCGTTCTGAGGTCTGCCTCCAACTGTTTCATCGGCTGGCTGGATGATCAGCCTTGCCCCGTCACCGGCCGGGTGTCGATGGACCTCATCACAATTGATGTATCCAAAGCACAGCAGGCGGCAAAAGCAGGCCGCCGCGTTGAATTCCTTGGCTCGCATGCCAAACTCGAAGACCAGGCCGCACGGGCCAACACGCTCGGCTATGAGCTACTCACAGGACTCGGGACACGTGTCGAACGCCTCTACCCGTAATCGCGGGATACCCAATCCGCTGGCCTGGATCGGCGCAGCAGCACTCGGCCTCTTCGGGGAGATCGGCCGACTGGCTGTATTCTCCGCCCGGGTAAAGGCTGCGGCCTTCTCGCCGCGCTGGTATATTGGCCAGATCTGGAAGCAGATCGTCCAGATTGGCTTTTTCTCCCTGCCGGTCGTGGGCATGTCCGCCATCTTTATTGGCGCCGCGCTCGCCCTGAACATCTATCAGGGAAGTGGCCGCTTCGGCGCAGAACAGTTCGTTCCGAACATCGTGGTGCTCGGCATTACGCGCGAACTTGGCGCGACGATCACTGCACTGATGCTCGCAGGAAGGGTCTCTGCCGGTATCTCCGCAGAGATCGGTGCCATGCGCGTGACCGAGCAGATTGATGCGCTGGAATCCCTGTCCGCATCGCCGTACCGCTACCTCTATGCCCCTCGCTTCCTTGCCGCGCTGATCGCCTTGCCACTGCTTGTGCTGGTCGCTGACATTATCGGCGTCATGGGCGGCTGGGCTGTGTCTGTCTTTGGCCTCGGCTTCGACTCCACGGTCTACCTTCGCAACACGCTCGACTTCGTCACCCGTAACGACATCCTGACCGGCCTGATCAAGGCGGTGGTGTTCGGCGCCGTGATCGCGCTGATGGGGTGTTATCAGGGCGACAGGTCCAAGGCGGGCGCGACGGGTGTGGGCCGCGCAGCGACCCTCTCCATGGTCGGCGCCGCCGTCCTGGTGCTTGCCTCAAACTACATCATGTCGACCATCTTCGTGGAGGTCGGCCTGTGACGACACCCATTCTCAGCCTGCAGAATGTCGAGAAGCGGTTCGGCAAGAACCACGTCCTGCGCGGCGTGACGCTGGATGTCGCCCCCGGTGAGAGCCTTGTCGTGATCGGCGGCTCCGGCTCGGGCAAATCCGTCATGCTGAAGAATGCGCTCGGCCTGATGACACCGGACTCCGGCAAGATCCTCTTCAACGGCGAAGACGTGACCCAGGCTAAGGGCAAGACCCGTGCCCGCATGCGCGAGCGGGTCGGCATGCTGTTCCAGTCCGGCGCGCTGTTCGACTCGCTCACAGTCTGGGAGAATGTCGCCTTCCGCCTCGTGAATTCCGGCGTGGTCAGCCGCGCCAAGGCGAAAGACCGCGCCATCGAGACTCTCAGCAAGGTGCGCCTCGGGTCAGATGTGGCCGACCTTTACCCGGCAGAGATTTCCGGCGGCATGCAGAAACGCGTCTCACTCGCCCGCTCCATCATTTCCAAGCCGGACCTGATCTTCTTCGACGAGCCAACAACAGGTCTCGACCCGATCACGGCAGACGCGATCAATGACCTCATCATCGAGCAGGTGCGCGGCCTCGGCGCGGCGACAGTGACCATCACCCACGACATGGCGTCGGCTCGAAAGATCGCTGATGAAGTGGCCATGCTGTTCGAGGGTGAGATCATCTGGCGCGGCAAGGCGTCAGACGTCGACAATAGCGGCAACCCGTATGTCGACCAGTTCGTACACGGACGCGCCGAAGGCCCCATCCAGCCCGCGCTTTAAGGTCTTTCTTCAGCCCGCGAACCCGCCTATCCCGACATCATGGCCAAAACCGCTACCACCGCCTTTGTTTGCCAGTCCTGTGGGGAGGTTCACTCCAAATGGAGCGGCAAGTGTAATGGTTGCGGGGAGTGGAACACGCTGGTGGAAGAAGTCACCGGCGGAGTACCTGGCGGCCTCGCAGCGCCGAAGACAGGCTCCAAACGCTCCGGCAAGGTCGAATTCGTTGCGCTGAACGACACGGCTGAGGCGCCCGCCCGCATTGTCATGGGCGTCGACGAGCTGGACCGCGTGTTCGGCGGCGGCATTGTCCCCTCGTCTGCGACGCTGATCGGCGGTGATCCCGGTATCGGCAAATCGACCCTGTTGCTGCAGGTTGCCGCGCGCCTCGCCCGCAACGGGCTGAAGACAGTCTATGTCTCTGGCGAGGAAGCCGCGCCCCAGATTCAGGACCGCGCAAAGCGCCTCAAAGTGGCCGAAAGCCCTGTCCAGCTCGCGACGGAAACGGACTTACGCAAGATCATAAGCGCCCTGAAGGCTGCCGAGCCGGACTTTGTCGTGATCGACTCGATCCAGACACTCTGGTCCGACAGTCTGGAAGCGGCTCCCGGCTCGGTCGCCCAGGTACGGGCCTGCGCGCAGGAGCTGACCCGTTGGGCGAAGAAGTCCGGCGCGGCGCTTGTCCTCGTCGGCCATGTCACCAAGGAAGGCACCATCGCGGGCCCGCGCGTTGTGGAACACATGGTGGACGCCGTCTTCTATTTCGAGGGTGAACGCGGCCACCAGTTCCGCATCCTGCGCGCTGTGAAGAACCGGTTCGGTCCGACCGACGAGATCGGCATCTTCGAGATGCACCAATATGGGCTCGCCCCCGCCAAGGAACCCTCGGCCCTGTTCCTCAGCGCGGATGGCGAGAGCGAAGGCGGCGCAGCAGTATTCGCAGCCATGGAGGGCTCGCGACCCGTACTGGCAGAAGTGCAGGCCCTTGTCGCCAAAAGTGCCTATGGCACACCGCGGCGCAGCGTGGTCGGGTGGGATTCCGGACGCCTCGCCATGTTGCTGGCCGTGCTGGAAGCGCGCTGCGGAATCACGATGGCGGGCATGGACGTCTATCTCTCCGTGGCCGGAGGTTACAAGATTATGGAACCCGCCGGCGACCTCTCCGCCGCCGCGGCCCTGCTTACTTCCCTGTCTGCCAACCCGGCGCCGGAACGCAGCGTTTTCTTCGGCGAAGTCGCCCTGTCCGGCGCCGTCCGCCCGGTTGCCCGCATGGAACAGCGCCTCAAAGAAGCCGAGCGGCTCGGTTTCGAGCGCGCATTCGTGCCGGAAGGTGCGCCGACCGCAGTGGATGGCTTGACCGTGACGCCGATTAAACGGCTTATCGACCTTGTGGAGTTGCTTGCCCCGGACGCACTGAATGCTTGAGTCCATTACAGCTTTCGACGGAATCGCGCTGGCGGTTGTCGTGATCTCAGGGATCATGGGGTTTGCCCGTGGATTTCTAAGGGAATTGGCTACGCTCGGCGCATTTATCGGCGCGCTGGCCGCCGCCTATTACGCCCGCGTCTTCTTCCACGACGATCTTTCCGCCCTGCTGCCGCCGAATCTGGCGCCCTGGACGGCGGACGTGATTCTGCTGATCGTCGCCTTCATCATCGTTTATGTGCTGATTGCCTGGCTCGGGCAGCGACTTTCCAAAAATATCCACGGTGCAGAAGGCATTGGCATGTTCGACCATGTGGCCGGCGCCGTGTTCGGCGTGCTGCGAGGCTTCGTAGCCCTTGTTTTCTTTGTAGTCCTTCTGGGACTCGTGCTCGAACAGAGCCGGATTCCAAGCTTCATCCAGAACGGAATTACCTATCCGCCGCTGCGGAATCTGGCCGATTTCGTGAATGTTGAAGCAGCCAAGGTGGGAAAAGAAGTGCAAGTCCCCCTTTCCTCTGAGGAGGAAAACGGGCAATAGGCCCCTGTCGCAAGTCTGTCATCCAGGAGCGCATGTCGTATGGTCCACTTTGATCACGATGACGACAAGCCCCGCGAAGAGTGTGGCGTCTTCGGTATTTTCGGAAATCACGAAGCGAGTCTTCTGACTGCGCTTGGCCTGCACGCGCTGCAGCACCGCGGACAGGAAGCCTGCGGCATCACCTCTTTCGACGGCAAGCGTTTCCCCTCCGAGCGCCATATGGGCATGGTGGGTGAGCATTTTGGCGGAGACCTGCGGGCGCGCCTGCCGGGCCATGCCGCAATCGGCCACAACCGTTATTCCACGCAAGGCCGGCCGATGCTTCGCAACATCCAGCCGATCTTCGCGGATCTTGCCGGCGGCGGCTTTGCCGTTGCCCATAACGGCAACCTGACGAATTCCCGCGAGCTGCGCTACCAGCTGGTCCAGGATGGGGCGATCTTCCAGTCCACCATGGACACCGAGGTGATCCTGCACCTCGTTGCCCGCTCCAGCCGTCCGCGTTTCCTCGACCGCCTGATCGACGCCCTGCAGAAGATTGAGGGCGGCTATGCCCTGGTCGGCCTGACCGGCAAGAAGCTGATCGGCGCACGCGATCCGGTGGGCCTGCGCCCGCTGGTGCTCGGCCGCCTTGGCGATGCGTATGTGCTGGCTTCTGAAACCTGCGCGCTCGACATCATCGGTGCCGAATTCGTGCGCGAAGTTGAGAATGGCGAAGTTGTTGTCATTTCCGACAAGGGGATTGAATCCCATCGCTTCGCCCAGGCCCGCCCTGCCAGCCCCTGCATCTTCGAATATGTCTACTTTGCGCGCCCTGACAGTATCGTTCAGGGCCGCTCTGTTTATGAAGTGCGCCGCCGCATGGGCCACCAGCTGGCCGCGGAAACGCCGTGCGAAGCCGATGTGGTCGTGCCGGTGCCGGATTCCGGCGTACCTGCCGCGCTCGGCTTCTCAGAAGCCTCCGGCATCCCCTTCCAGATGGGCATCATCCGGAACCACTATGTGGGCCGGACCTTCATCCAGCCGACCCAGACTGGCCGCCAGAGCGCGATCTCCAAGAAGCACAGCCCGAACAAGGCTGTGCTGGAAGGCAAGCGCGTTGTGCTGGTCGACGACTCCATCGTCCGTGGCAACACGTCGAAGAAGATCGTGCAGATGGTGAAAGAAGCAGGCGCCAAGGAGATCCACTTCCGTTCCGCCAGCCCGCCGATCGTGAACCCGGATTTCTACGGTATCGACATGGCCGCGAAGTCCGAACTGTTCGCCGCGATCCACACCCATGAGGAAATGGTGCGTGAGCTGAAGGTGGACTCCCTCGGCTTCCTGTCGGTTCCGGGTCTCTACCACGCCATCGGCGAGCCGGTGCGCAACAATATGATGCCGCAGTTCGCCGACCATTGCTTCACCGGCGAATACCCCACCCCGCTGGTCGATTACGAACATGACGAGAGCGACAAGGAGCGTCAGCTCTCCCTGCTGGACGACGCGTAAGGCCTGCGCTAGACGCGCGGCATGACCCAACCCCGTCTCATCCTCGTTACCGGCGCCTCCCGCGGCATCGGCCGGTCCGCCGCCCTGCATCTCGCGAAACAGGGTGACATCGTCATTGCCATTGCCCGCTCGAAACTGGCCCTCGAAAAGCTGGACGACGAGATCCGCGCACTTGGCAGCGAAGCCGTTCTGGTGCCGATGGACCTGAAAGACACCAAGGGGATCGAGACGCTTGGCAAAGTGATCGGCGAACAGTTCGGACGCCTCGACGGCCTGGTGGCGAATGCTGGCATCCTTGGCACACTGGGACCGCTGGAGACCTGCGGCCCGCGCAGCTTCGAGGAAACAATCGCGGTGAACCTGACCGCCAATTTCCACCTGATCCGGGTGCTCGGCCCATGGCTGCACAAGTCGGAAGCCCCGCGCACCGTTTTCGTCACCTCTGGCGTTGCCCGTCACCCCCGCGCTTTCTGGGGACCTTACCAGGCCGCGAAGGCGGGTCTTGAGGCCATGGTGCTTGGCTGGGCCGACGAGCAGGAAAACCTGCCTTTGCGCGCGAACCTGTTCAATCCAGGTGGCACCCGCACCGGCATGCGCGCCGAAGCCATGCCGGGCGAAGACCCGATGAGCATTCCGTCAGCGGACGATGTGTCCGCTGAACTGGTGAAGCTCGTCAGCAAGGACGAGACCCGTACGGGCCAGCTGGTCAACTATCGCGAAGTGGCCGCCGCACATTGATGCCGGAGAAACCTGCTGTCCGGTCCGCCACAAGCGAAGACCTGCCGCTCCTGAAAGAATTCGAACAGGGCATCATCACGGCTGAGCGGCCGTATGATCACACGCTGAAGCCGGACCCGATCAGCTATTACGACATCGGAGAACTGATCGATTCCGATGATGCAGACGTTGCCGTGGTCGAACTGGATGGCGAGATCGTTGCGTCCGGCTATGCCCACAAACAGCGTTCAAAACACTATATCCAGCACGAATACCATGCCTTCCTGGGCTTCATGTTCGTCCGCCCGGAATATCGCGGACGCGGCCTGAACAAGATCCTGATCGATCATCTCACAGGCTGGGCCAAGGCAAACGGCCTCAGCGAGATCCGGCTGACGGTCTACTCCACGAATGAACCGGCGATCCGGGCTTATGAGAAGGCCGGCTTTGCGCCCTACATTACCGAGATGCGCCTGAATCTGGACGAGTAGTCTCGCGTTTTCGTTCCTCTTCGCGCACAGCTTCCCACCGCTTGCGCAAGCGGGCGACGCGTTCCGGGAAACGTATTTCCAGCATTTCAACCTGCTTCACCCGGTCGGTGCGAAAATGGCGGAAGCCTTCCCGCAGTTCGCACCAGGCGCACATCATGCGGATATCGTCGGCATAGACGATCAGGAAGGGCCAGACCGTGCGACGGGTTATTTTACCAGCCTCATCGGAATAACTGAGGTCCAGCTTCTTCTGTGTCCGGATCGCTTCGCGGACCAGTGCCACATCGAAGGAATCCTCAGGCCGCTTGCGGAAACTGACCGGCACAAGCCCCGCATCCATGATGACGGGCTGGAGGTCCAGCGGCACGGCGGTCGAGAGTTTTGCGATCAGGTCTTCCGCCCCGCGAACCAGCCGCGCATCCCCGCGTGCTGCCACCCAGCGCGCCCCCAGCACGGCAGCCTCCAGTTCGTCCGTCGTCAGCATCAGCGGCGGCATGTCATATCCGGAGTCCAGCACATAGCCCGTGCCTGCCTCCCCGCGGATCGGCACACGCTGCGCGATCAGCTCTGCCATGTCGCGGTAGAGCGTACGCAGGCTGGTTTCAAGCTCTTCCGCGAGTTCCCGTCCCGTCACGGGGCGGTTCTTCCGGCGGAGGATCTGGATGATCTGGAACAGTCTCTCGGTGCGTCTCATGAAAAGGACCCTACTGCCACGCTGCTGACACCATGCTGTCAGCAGGCCTCCCGTATCAAGTCCTCATCGCAACCCGAACCAGGAGAAAGACGATGATCACGCTTTACGGATGGGGGCCAATGTTCGACTGCCCCTCGCCCAGCCCCTATGTCATGAAGGCCGATATCCAGCTTCAGATGCTGGGCGTCGATTTCACCCGCGCCATCGCAGACCTCGACGCCGTGCCGAAGCACAAGGCTCCTTACGTCATCGATGATGGCCAGTTGATCGAAGACAGCAATTTCATCCGCCATTATTACGAAACGAAGCTCGGCAAGGGCCTCTATGACGGCATGAGCGGCAAGGACATCGCGCTCAGCTGGGCACTCGAGCGAATGGCCGAGGGCCAGCTGAACAAGATCATGGCCTATGAGCGCTGGATGAAGGAGGACAATTTCAACAAAGGCCCGGCCCAGTTCTTCGCTGATGTCCCCGCCCCGGCCCGCCAGGCCGTGCTGAAGGAAGTCCGCGACGGCGTCGCCGCCACCAATATGAGCGAAGGCACTGGCCGCTTCACGGAAGCCGAGCGCATGCAACTCGCGGACTGGGATATCGGTGCCATCGCCATGCAGCTTGGCGAGCAGGATTATTTGCTGGGTGACCAGCCAACCTGTGCCGATGCCGCGGTCGCCGCCGTACTGATCTCGTGTGCGACGGAGTTCTTCAACACGCCGCTGAACGGCCTGGTCCGCAAGCATGACAATCTTGTGGCCTATCTCGACCGGATGACAGCCCGATATTTCGCGCACGTTACATGGCCTGGATGGCCGGCACTGGAACAGGAGCCAGCCTGACCGCCGGCGAGTCGAAAAAAATATGCCGTAATCTGATAATGTAAAACGAACTTCCCGGGGCGTGGTTTCGCATTCCCCGGGAATAACGTATGCTGCGCACCAGAAGCCGGGCGATCCCTGTCATTTGTCCCGGAACGGAGGCAGCATGAAAGGCGCGATATTTTATTCCGGCCAGTATGGCAGCACAGCGCAATATGCCGACTGGATCAGCGAAGCGACAGGCCTGCCGGTGTTCAACATCAAACATGCGAGCGTCGCCCCGTCGGAGTTCGATTTCCTGGTGCTGGGCAGCTCGGTCATCATCTACAAGCTGACCATCCGGAAATGGGTCGCCAAACACTTGCCTGCACTCCTGAACCGCCCGGTGCTTTTGTATACGGTGTCCGGCGCCGCGCCCGGTCCGAAACTTGACGGCTGGGTGCATGACAGCCTGCCTGCCAGCCTTGTCTCCCATGCAGAACCATTCGCCTTCCAGGGACGGCTCGACATGGACTCCCTGGGCTGGTGGACCCGCACAGTGCTGAAGATCGGCGCCATGATGAACAAGGATCCGGAAGGCCGGAAGGACGAACTCCACGGGTTCGACTATATGGACAAGTCCGCAATCGATCCGCTCGTCGCCCGCATCAGCGAACTGACGGCGACACCGCGCGACAGCATTTAAAGCCGGAAGTGTTTCGACAGTTTCAGGCCCTGCCCCTGATAGTTTGATCCCTTGCCGCCATAGAGCGCGCCAGGCTTACCCAGCATCGGCTCGTAGATCAGTTTGGCCACCGGCTGGCCGTGTTCAAGAATGAAGGGCACATCACGCGAGCGCACTTCCAGCACAGCCCGGCTGCCGCCCGTATTGGTGCCGAAACCCGGATCGAAGAAACCGGCATAATGCGCGCGGAACTCGCCGAGCTCCGGCGCAATGGGCGCCATCTCCGCGGCCTCGTTCGGCGCCACCTTCACCGTCTCGCGTGACACAAGGATGTAGAATTCTTCAGGGTTCAGCACGATACGCCCGTCCCGCGGATAGACCGGTTCCCAGAACTGGGCCGCGTCATGCGCGCCGATGCCTCGCAGGTCCACCACGCCAGAATGGTGTTTCGCTCGATATCCGGCTGGCTGTCCTGCCGGTGGCTCCAGATCGATGGAGACAACTTTCTCTTTCAGCGCCTCGGGTTTTTTCTTCTTGAACCGGACCTGCGCCAGCCGGTCGCCCGGCCGCACCATGATTGGAAACGTCCGCGGGGACACTTCGAGATAGAGCGGACCGGAATAGCCGGTCGGCACTTCGTCAAAGGCGCGGGACCGATTCGTCACCAGCCGGGTGAACACATCGATCCGGCCAGTTGAGCTTTTCGGGTTCGCCCGCGCCGCAATGCCCGCTGGCAGGCGCAAATGCTCCTGAAGGGGCACGAGATAGACGCAGCCCGTCTCCAATACAGCGCCTTCCTGCGTCAGGTCGATCCGATGCAGGTGAATGCCGGGTTCCTGCAGCATCTCGGCGACCGTGCGCTCCTTGCCCGGCAGGAAGCTCGCCCGCAGACGGTAGGCATCCTCGGCCAGGCGCAGGTCCAGGCTCGCCGGCTGGACCTGTCCTTCGTCCAGCGGCGTGTCCGTCCGGATGGCGCCGGAAGCTACCAGCGCCTCGATTTCCCGGTCGGGAAGAACACCTGTATCCTGTGGCATCTCTTGCACCCCTCGCCCTCTCAGGCATAAGGGCGAAACACGGAAACACAAGGAATAAGCTGCCATGGCAGACGCATCAGGCGGAGACGCCAAAAAAGGCTGGAAACCTGCCACCAAGGCGGTGCGTGGCGGCCTCATGCGCTCCGAGCATGGGGAGATCGCCGAAGCGCTCTATCTCACCTCCGGTTATGCCTATGACAGCGCCGAACAGGCGATGCGCCGCATGGCGGGTGAAGAGCCGGGTTTCGTCTATTCCCGCTATGGCAGCCCGACCTGCGAGATGCTGCAACAGCGCCTCGCCCTGATCGAGGGGGCGGAAACCTGCCGTGTGACCGGATCCGGCATGGGCGCCATCTCCTCGGCCATCATGGCCCCGCTGAAAACGGGTGACCGCGTCGTAGCCGCGAAGGCCCTGTTCGGCTCCTGCCGCTGGATTATCGCCAACCAGATGCCGAAGTACGGGATCGAGACCGTTTTCGTGGATGGCGCCGACCTCGACGCCTGGGAACGAGAAATCGCCAAGGGCTGCCAGCTGGTGCTGATTGAAAGTCCGGCAAACCCGTTGCTGGACGGTGTGGATATTGCTGCTGTCTCGGAACTCTGCCGCAAGGCCGGCGCCCTGCTGGTGGTGGACAATGTCTTCGCCACACCGATCCTGCAGAAGCCGCTGGAACTTGGCGCCGATGTGGTCGTCTATTCCGCCACCAAGCACATGGATGGCCAGGGCCGTGTCATGGCCGGCGCCATCCTCTGCGACGAACCGCGAATGACCGAAATCTACGATCCGTGGCTGCGCCATATGGGCCCGGCCGCTTCGCCGTTTAACGCCTGGGTCGTGCTGAAAGGCCTTGAAACCCTGCAGCTGCGCGTCGAAGCGCAAAGCCGCAGCGCCGCGCGCCTTGCCGACGCCATTGCAGACCATCCGGCCATCGCCGCGGTGCGCTACCCGCATCGCAAGGACCACCCACATTACGAGGTCCATAAAAAGCAGATGCGCATGGGCGGCACGATGATGGCCCTGTCGGTAAAAGGAGGACAGGAAGCGGCTTTCCGGTTCCTCAACGCGCTGGAGCTGGTCGATATCTGCAACAATCTTGGCGACACCAAATCCCTGGCCTGCCACCCGTCGACCACGACGCACCGCGCCCTCAGCGACGAGGAACAGGCAACCATGGGGCTCGACCGCTCCTGGATCCGCTTTTCAGTGGGCCTGGAAGATGCCGATGACCTTGAATCGGACCTGATCCAGGCTCTTAACAAGGTGTAAACAAACAGCGGGCAATTTCACCGAATGGCTCGAAGGTCGCCCCCACCCCAGTACGAACACGTCACCGACGGAGTGCGCATCCGCGTGCGCCCGAAATTCATGTATGACGAGTCCGAACCGGCAGCCGGCCGCTTCATGTGGTCCTACACAGTCGATGTGGAAAACGAGAGCGACCGCACCTGGACCATTATCCGGCGGCACTGGGAAATTGTCGATGCGATGGGCCGCCTGCAGGCAGTCGACGGCGAAGGCGTCATCGGCCAGACGCCAACCCTCGGCCCGGGTGAGCGCTTCAGCTACACCTCCGGCGCGCCGCTATCCGCCCCGTCCGGCATGATGCGGGGCACCTATGACCTTGTGGATGAGGAAGGCGGCGAACTGGTCGCCCGGATCCCCGCCTTCTCCCTCGACAGTCCATACGACCAGTCGCGGCCGATCTGACAGCCTAGCCTTTCAGGGCTTCCTTGATAGCATTCTTGACGCCCTGCTCGTCGGCGCCGCCGATGGCCGTGTCACCGATGTAGAAGCCCGGCGTACCATCCAGGTTCAGCGCGTGACCGAGACGCTGCATGTCGTCCAGCTGCTTCTTCAGCGCGACCGATTGCATGTCCGCCCGCATCTTGCGGACGTCCACACCGATCTCCTCGGCGAGTTCGTCGATCTTGGCTTCGGTCAGCTGATCGTTCGACTTCAGGTTCATCAGAGCTGCGTGCATGTCGTAATACTTGTCCTGCTTGCCTGCCGCGAGCGCAGCCAGGGCTGCGGTTTCGCTGATGCCGCCGAAGATCGGGTATTCCTTGAAGACAACACGCACCTTGTTGTCGAACTCTTCAGGCAATGCCTGAACGAATGGCAGGGAGCGCTTGCAGTAGCCACAGCGGTAATCGAAAAACTCCACGACGGTCACCGGCGCATCCGCCGGACCGATGAAGTGGTCCGTATCCAGACTGTACAGCTTGTCCTTGTTCTGGCTGATCGCCTCCTGTGCCGCCTTGGCAGCCTCTGCCCGGTCGCGGGCATTCAGGGCGATGATCGCTTCCTCGATCACTTCGGGATGCGTCACGATATACTCGTGAATAATCGTCTCAAGCTCGGCACGCTCCATGGTGACCGGGGCCTTGTTGCCTTCGGCGCAAGCTGGGGTCATGGCGACCATGGCGACAGCGGTGGTCGCAAGCAGGGGGCGGATCATCATCAATACCTTTCCAGGCCCGTCAGGGGCTGTTTCAATTCAGCGGGACTATACTGGCGAAGGCCCGCCCGTCCATCAGTCCTGACAGAAAGTTGAACGGTTTCAGTGCTCACCGACTGTAATTGAGAACTGGTTCACCCCGCGCCGGGCAACGCGATTATAAAAATCGCGATTGTCGGGATTGTTCGGGTCCGTGATCAGCAGAATGTCGTCGGCACGGCGATAATTCACCGTGTTGCGATCCAGCTGATCTCGGGCGCGATGCGCGAAAATGTTCGCACGTTGCAGGTCGCCGACCGCATAGGCGGACTCAGCAGTGGCCAGCTGCGCTTCGGCGCGGCGCCCCTGCTTTTCCAACGTGATGGCCAGTTGTTGCCAGGCAAATGCATTGTCCGGTTCAGCGATCAGCGCATCCCGCAGGGCAGACTCCGCCTCTTCCACATCGCCTGGTTCAGCACGGGCATTCAGGGACCGTGCATAATTGATCAGGAGCAGTGGCTGGCCAGGTTTGAATTCAAGGGATTTGCGGTGCGGCTCAACCGAGTCAGCGGCACGACCGCCCTCAAACAGGATCTGGCCTTTCAATTCCCAGAAGTACGGGTTCTCGGGCTCGTCCACCAGAAGAGAATTGATATCGTCCAGCGCAACCTGAATGTCGGATGCCTGCATGGCAGCGATCGACCGGGCATAGCGTGCCGGTTCGCTCTGGTCGGCATCGGGATACTCCCGGCGCACTTTACCAGGGGTGTCGAGGAAACCGATCAGCTTGGCGCGCATCATCTCATATTGATACTGCTCCCGGTCCGTAGGCGGAACATCCCGCGTAGGGGACTCATCCGCCAGCATCCGCACATTGCGGATCCGGTCCGATGCCAACGGGTGGGAGCGGAAATACGGATAGCGGCGGGCTTGCGAGATAACTTCCTGCGCGCGGAATTTCTCGAAGAATTCCACGATGCCTTCCGGCGACTCGCCAAGTTCTGTGAGGTACGACACTGCCGCGGTGTCCGCCATCGACTCTTCGGAGCGTGTGTGGACGAAGAAATTCAGCGCCGCGAATTGCTGCGAGGATCCAATCAGGGCTGCGCCGGCTCCGCCCTCCCCGGCTGCAATGGCCAGGATGCCAAGGCCGATCGAGATCAGCGCCGGACGGGCGGCAACACCGGCTGCCCGGCTACGCGAGACCGTGTGACCGCAAGCGATGTGGCAGGTCTCGTGCGCCAGCACGCCCTTGATCTGTCCGGGTGTGTCCGCCGCGATGATCAGGCCGGTATGAATATGAATGTTCTGACCATTCGCCACAAACGCGTTGAGCGACGGATCGTTGATTACATAGAGGCCGACGTCTTTCGGATTGAGTCCCGCAACATCGAGGATCGGATCCGTCCACTCGCGCAGCGTTTCTTCGATTTCGGCATCCCGGATCAGGCCCTGGGCTGAGGCCGAGACAGCTACGGTCAAAGAAGCTGCTGCCATTGCGATATATCGCAGGAAAGTACGGGCCATGCGGGTCCTGTCTCCGTTTTCCGCCATTCCCCTGAATCTACGGGTCTCAGCCAGCAAATGCGAGGGGGAAGCTACAGAATAACAGAAATGTCAGGGTTTAGCTGAGGGGAAGATGAACGAAAGCGCCGGATCGAGCCGGACTCCCACGTCTTCACCCGCTTTTGGCGCCTGATCCCGTGGGACAAGCGCCACAAGGCGTTGTCCGCCGGCATTCAGCACCAGCCGAGTCATCGCCCCGGTCACCTGGCTGGCCAGCACGGTCGCACGCACGCCCGAGCTGGAATCGAGGAAAATGCCTTCCGGGCGTACGACCAGTTCCGTTCCATCCGCAACATCTGCAAGCCCTGCGGGCACATCCGCTGCGGCGAGCCGGTTCACCGGACCGAGCGAAGCCGCCACGTCGGCGCTGACTGGATTCATGTAGACGTCGGCCGCCGGGCCTTCCTGGCGCACCTTGCCTCCGCGCATGACCGCGACATGGTCTGCCGCCTCCAGCGCTTCGACCGGATCATGCGTCACCAGCAGCGCCGGAATGCCAGCGGCGCGGACCGCTTCCAGCGCTTCATCGCGCACGCTGGCCCTCAGCGCCGGATCGAGGCCAGAGAACGGTTCGTCCATCAGGATCGCAGCAGGTTTCGGAGCCAGCGCCCGGGCGATGGCCACGCGCTGCTGCTCACCACCTGACAATTCGTGCGGATA
The DNA here is from genome assembly GCF_003263315.1 of Hyphomonas sp. GM-8P. Taxonomy (NCBI): domain Bacteria; kingdom Pseudomonadati; phylum Pseudomonadota; class Alphaproteobacteria; order Hyphomonadales; family Hyphomonadaceae; genus Hyphomonas; species Hyphomonas sp. GM-8P. The sequence goes on along the minus strand of NZ_AWFE01000105.1, from coordinate 94,695 downwards.
GGCATCGGCCCGCTCGGTCAGGCCAAGACGGCCGAGCCAGCCCCGCGCTTCAGCCCTAGCGGTCTCCTTGCCCAGCGGCTTCAGGCCGAACGCAACGTTCTGCAACGCCGTCAGGTGCGGAAAGAGCGCAAAGTCCTGAAAGATCAATCCGATGCGCCGCTTGTCCGGCGGCAGTGTTGTCTTTGTGGAAGACAGCACCCGGTCGCCGAGCCGGATCTCGCCTTCGTCCACCGGTTCCAATCCTGCGAACAGACGCAGAAGGGTCGACTTGCCAGCACCAGATCCGCCCAGCAGTGCAGTGACCATGCCGGGCTTCAGATCGAGCGACACCGCATCGACCACGCGCACGCCATGATAGGCGCGGCTCACTCCAATGGCGGACAGGCTGTCACTCATGCGTGTGCTCACCTGGCCGCGAATGGGATAGGCGCCACGAGAGCAGGATCACGGGAATCAGGCCCGCCAGCGTGATGAGCAATGCCGGCAAGGCCGCCGCCGCAAGGCGTTCATCCGAGGCGTAGGCATTGGCACGCACAGCCAGCGTGTCCCAGCTGAACGGGCGAAGCATCAGCGTTGCCGGTAATTCCTTCAGGCATTCGACGAACAGGATCAGCGCGCCGGCACTTGCACCGGAAAGCGCGATCGGCAGGTCGACCTCCCGCGCCCTGCGCAGCGGGGACGCGCCAAGACTTTCGGCCGCATGGCCAAGAGAGGCAGGCGCACGGGCAAGTGCCGCCACCATGGGTTCTGCGCCGGTGGTCGTGAACCGGCTGGCATAGACCCATGCCAAGGCCAGCACCGGCACAATCCCTGTCAGCGTCAAACCCAGCCCTCCCAGAACGACCAGCGCGCCCAGCGCCAGCACAGCTCCCGGAATGGCATAGGCAGACGAGGCCGTCAGCCGCGCAAAGGCAGCGGCAGGCCCCTTCCCGCGCCCTGCCAATGCGATCACGAGCGCCAGCACGAAACCGAATGCGGCGCCGGCCCCGGCCAGAATGAGCGTGTTCTTCAGGGCCTCCCCAACCGGGGCGACATATTCCCGTGCCTCAAGCGCACGCCAGACGAGACGCGAAACAGGCACGAGGAAGCCAATGGAAAATCCGACCAGGCAGAACATGGCCGCTCCCAGACCCGTCAGGCCACCCAGCTTGGTACGGGAAACGGTGCGCCAGCGCGTGGAGCTCTGCTGGCTGCCCGCCCGCCCCCGGCTCCAGCGCTCCGCCAGCAACAGGCCGACGACCAGAACCAGAAGAATAACCGCGAGGCGCGCAGCCGCAGCCGGTTCGCCGAAACTCTTCCAGGCGCGCACGATGCCAAAGGTCAGCGTTGGCACACCCAGATATTCCGCAGCGCCATAGTCCGCGGCAGTCTCCATCAGGGCCAGCGCGAGCCCTGCCGCAATCGCGGGGCGGGCCGCCGGCAACACGACGCTCCAGAAACTGCGCAGCGGAGACGCGCCGAGGCTTCGGGCCGCTTCCAGCGCGCAAATGGACTGGGACACAAAGGCCGTCCGCGCGGTCAGGTACACATAAGGATACAGGCCACTCGCCAAAACAAAGGCGAGGCCCGGCATCGATCGCATCGACGGGAACCAGTAGTCCCGCGCCGACCAGCCGGTCAGGTCACGCAAGACTGACTGAAGCGGGCCGCCAACGCCCATCAGGTCACCCCACGCATAGGCCAGTACATAGCCGGGCGCCGCCAGCGGCAGGATCAGCAGCCATTCGAAGACAGGCCGTCCCGGAAAATCATGCATCGTCACCAGCCACGCCGCAGGCACGGCGAAGACCAGCATGAAGAAGGCCGCCAGTGCCAACGTCCCCAGCGTCCCACCGAGATAGGACACCATCAGCGTGTCGCGAATATGCTGCCACGCCTCCCCGCCGCCCATGAACAGGGCCGCCACCAGGACGGAGACGACCGGCACGGAGATGATGACACCCGCCAGCACGGCCGGCACATCAGCAGGACGGAAGTTCAGGCGCTTCGGTATGAATACCCGGGCAGGAAGGGGAAGACCGGCCAAACGCGTCCGCCTCAGTTCCAGCCGGCCGTGTCATAGATCTCCTGCGCTTCGGACTGGTGCGTGCCCAGCTCGTCCAGCGGGAAGTCGCTCTTTTTGAAGTCCGGCAAGGCACCGAGACCCTCCGGCAGAGGAGTGCCTTCGATCATCGGGTATTCCTTGGTCTCGCCGGTCAGCCAAACTTGGCCATCGGTGCTGGCAAGCCATTCAATGAATTTGATGGCGTTGTCGCGGTGCGGGGCATTCGCCGCGACACCAGCGCCGGTGACGTTCACATGCGTGCCGGTCGTGTCCTGTTCCGGGAAGCTGAGCTTCACCTTGGCAGCGGCAGCCTGCTGGCTCGGCGCGCCGGTGGTCATGCGGACATAATAATAGTGATTGGTCAGCGCGACGGAGCATTCGCCTGCTGCGATCGATTCGATCTGCGTGATGTCCCCGCCCTGCGGCGGACGGGCGAAATTGGCGACCACGCCATCGGCCCAGGCCTGGGCCGCGTCATGGCCCATCCGGCCGATCAGCTCGCCCATCAGTGACAGATTGTAGATATTGGTCGAAGAGCGCTGACAGACTTCACCCTTGAAGCGCGGGTCGGCCAGGTCGCTGTAATGGGCAACCTCATCGGGCGTCACACGCTCCGGGTCATACGCGATCACGCGCACACGGCGGGCGAGGCCGAACCAGTAACCATCCTTCTGGCGGAAGTGCGCCGGGATCTTTTCGTCCAGTGTCACATCCTCAACAGGCTGCAGCAGACCGGCTGCTTCAAAGCGGTACAGCGTGCCAGCATCGGACGAAATCACGACATCCGCCGGGCTCGCATCGCCTTCAGCCTTCATGGTTTCCAGAAGTTCCGGCGCGCCCGATTCGCGAAAGCGGACCTTGATGCCGGTCTCGGTCTCGAACGCCTTGTACATCGCCTTGTCGGAATCATAGTGCCGCGCCGAGTAAACATTGAGGACACCCGCGCTTTTGGGCTTGTCCCCTGATTCAGCTACAGGTTTGCCTGCATCTGAGGCAGGCGCGCCCGGGTTCCCGCATGAGGCGAGGAGCACGGTGGCGGCGGTGAGCCATAGGCGAATTCCGGTCATATCAGAGCCTGTCTTCTGCTTTTAAGGCCATCAAACATAGTTGAGAATAATTCGCAACAAACCCTTGTCGCGACTTTTTGCCCGTTTTTTGCACAAGCGTAAGGAAATCTCCCGCTCCGGGAGAAAATGCTTCAAAATTCCTATGGTTTCCGATTAACTAAATGGAAACCCGGGGAACATGGGGGTTGGTGGTTATGACGACCGACATTGTGGTGGATCTAGGCTTGAAGTCGGCGGAAGAAGTCGCCCTTCTGGCAACTGTCGTGGACGCATTCGTGCAGCAGTTCCTGGGACGGAACCGCTACGGAAGCGATGCGCCTGACATGATGGTGCGCACGGCTTTCACGCCGGATGGCGAAGTCTCCAAAGCCGTCATCTTCCAGGACCGCAAATGGGCAGACGCCTTCGTCAATTTCTGGGAAGTCCAGAAAAACCAGGTCGACGCCGCCTGATCAGCTCCTGAACGCAGGTCATCTGTCGCCGCGTCAAAGCGGATAGTTCACCTTCGCGCGCAAAGGGCCTAAATGAAGGCCCATGAGCCCGCCCCTGCCTCCGCCGATTTCGAGTTTCACACCGAAGGTCGCCATCCTTGGCGCTGGCATCATCGGCCTCGCGACCGCTTTCGAACTGGCTGTCAAACGCGGCGTGCCGGTGACGCTTTACGATCCCGCCCCGATGGGCCGCGGCGCCAGTTGGGCCGCCGCCGGCATGCTGGCCCCAGCCTATGAGGCCGCCGCTGAAGAAGGCGTGCACCCGCACCTGTTCGATCTCTGCATGGAAGCCGCCGAGCTATGGCCGGATTTTTCCATCGATCTTGCCCACGCGGCCGACACCGATTCCGGTTATAGTGGCCGTCCCTCCCTCGCCCTCGCCTTCGACAAGGCAGAGACAGCCGCCATGCACAAACTCGCCCGCGCCCTCGACGCGCGCGGCATTGCGCATGAGGAACTCCCGCCTGCGACAGCGCACCTGCTGGAGCCTTCCATAGCGAAAGACCTGATTGCCGCTCTGCAGATGCCGACCGATGGCCAGGTTGACAATCGCGCTGTCGTCCGTGCCCTGATCATGGCACTGCAGCGTAGCCCGCTCGCCACGCTGCGCAGCGAGGCCGCGCCATTGCGCAGCGAAGGCGGACGCCTGACGCTGGAAGGACATGACCTGATCCTCGCCGCCGGCGGCTGGAACACCGCCGCCATCAAGGTGGAAGAGAATGGCCAGCCGCTCAGCCTCGTGAACTGGGATCCAGCCCTCGACCAGATCGACTGCTATGGCGGCCAGATGCTGTCGGTCGCGCATGGTTATGGCTCACCCGAAACGACCCTGCGCTGCGGCGCGATCTATATCGCCCCCAAAGCAGACCGTGTGATCATCGGCGCGACGGTGGAGCCAGGCGTTGCCACCGAAGCGCCCGAGCCGGAAGCCATTGCCGCCCTCCATGCCCGCGCCGCGCGCCTCTGCCCGGTGCTTGAAGACCTTCCCGTCATCGAGACCTGGGCCGGCATCCGTCCCGGTACGCCGGACCGCGCCCCGATGATCGGCCAGACAGCCTCGCCCGGCCTGTTTGTGGCCGCGGGCCATTACCGGAACGGTATCCTGCTTGCGCCGATCACGGCACGGATCATTGCCGACCTCATGCTCTGCAAGCCGCTGAGCCCGCTGCATGAAAGCTTTGCACCGAACCGGCTCTGCGCCGCCGCCTGAAAATTATTCCCACGCTCTTGAAATCGCGATGCCTGTCCGCTAAGTCGACCGCTCGGCGAGCCCCGCCCGAAAACTGAAGGATGCCCGAAATGAAAAACGCACAGCGCCTCGCCCTGCGTTCCAACTTCATTTCACAGCCCTTCCATGACCAGCTTTCTGACGCTCGACTCCCTCTCCCTTTCCACGCCTGACGGCACGCCGCTTTTCCGTGACCTGACACTCTCACTCGGCCGCGAACGTGTCGGCCTTGTCGGCCGCAACGGGTCCGGCAAGTCCACGCTGCTTCACGCGATCATCGGCAAGGTACCGCCTGCGAGCGGCAGCATTCACCTGAATGGGACCGTCGGCATGCTCCAGCAGTCGCTGGACGAAACGTTCGACCTTGCCGGCGCGCTCGCCGTCACAGACTCGCTCGCCTGCCTTGCCCGGCTGGAAGCCGGTGAGGGCAGTGTGGAAGATGCTGCAGAGGCAGACTGGACGCTGCCATCGCGCGTCGAACAGGCGCTTGCAGATACGGGTTTGCGCGATATCCCACTGGGAACACCTGTCGCCACCTTGAGCGGCGGTGAGCGCATGCGTGTTACCCTCGCCCGGCAGATCCTCGAAGCACCAGACCTGCTGCTGCTGGACGAACCGACCAACAATCTGGATACGGAAGGCCGTCAGGCGATTTCCAACCTGCTGCGCACCTGGCCGGGCGGGATGCTCATCGCCAGCCACGACCGGGACCTTCTGGAACAGGTCGACCGGATCGTGGACCTTTCCCCTGTCGGCATCACGATATTCTCCGGCGGATGGAGCGAATATGCCGAGGCCCGCAATGCCGCCCGCGAAGCAGCCGAAACCGATCTCGCCCGCGCCAGCGACGCGCTGAAACGCACACGCAAGAGCGCTCAGCAAGCGAAGGAACGTCAGGACAGGCGCGACAAGGCCGGCCGCGCCGCGCGGGCAAAGGGAGATGCCCCCAAAATGCTGCTCGACAAGCGACAGGAGCGCGCTGAGGCCACCCGCGGCAAAGGCAGCACGCTCGCCGCCAGACAGATGGCGGAGAGCGAAGAGGATCTCTCCGCCGCCCGCGCTCGTATCGAAATCCTTGCGCCGATCACGATGGACCTGCCGCCCTGCGGCCTGCCTTCCGGCCGACGCCTGATCGATTTTCGCGGCGTCGAAATGGCGTTCGGCAACCGGCACCTGTTCGGTCCGCTCGACTTCCAGCTGACTGGCCCGGAGCGGGTCGCCATCGCCGGGCCGAACGGGTCTGGCAAATCCACCCTGCTCCGTCTCGTCACCGGAGACCTTCAGCCCACCACTGGCAAAGCCTCCCGCCTGACCGAAAATGTCGCCCTGCTGGACCAGCATGTCAGCCTGCTGGCACCGGGTGAAACGATCGTCGACAACATGCACCGGCTGAATCCTGGTCTCAGCGCCAATGCCGCTCATGCCGCGCTCGCCCGGTTCGGCTTCCGCAATGACGATGCCCTGCAGGTGGCCGGGACGTTGAGTGGCGGGGAGAAACTGCGCGCGGGCCTTGCCTGCGTCTTTGCCCGCGAGACCCCACCGGATCTGCTGATCCTCGACGAACCCACCAACCACCTGGACCTGCGCGCCATCGAAGCGCTAGAGACCGGCCTGAACGCCTGGGATGGCGCCATCCTGCTCGTCAGCCATGATCACACCTTCCTGAGCGCTATCGGCGTGACCCGATTTTTGGAATTACCCGCCAACGGAAAAGCGGCGCGATCTTGACGTGAAGGGTTGAAACCGGCTGGGTGAAACAGTCACTTGCCTTGGCCAACCGCGCTTTTGCAGCCAAACTCTGACAGCCATGGCCCCGGCAAAGGCCTTCCCAAACTGTGCCGTCGGCTTGCCGGGTAAAGATCAACAGTGAAGCGGCTCCTGAACTGATCGCGCGTTCGAGCTCACGCTGGGTTCTTCCCAGCGTTTTGCGCGCGTCCGCTACCATGTTCCCGAATTCTTCGGCTGTTGTAATCATATCTGTTCTTCCCGATCGGGAGGATCGTGAAGGACAAAGCTCTCGACGAGGAAAATCCTTACCGATCGGGAAGCTTTAAGCAGCATCCGAAAGATCAAGCATGCCTGAAGACGGAACAGCCGGGCCGAGCAGGTCATACACATCCGACAAGGAAAGTGACGGCCAGGGCTTTGGCCAGACAACAGGATAGTCTTCCGAGAAAAGCCTGTCGCCATCATTGAGTTCGTGGGTCACGCCAACTTGCTGGATTGCGCCCTGACGGTCCAGATAGCGCACTTCATCTCCGCAATAACGAAATGACACAGCCCTGCGCCAATTATCGGACCGGTTGCCGCCAGAACCATGCACTGTCTTGACGTGATGAATAATCACATCACCTGGCGCAACATCAAAAGACACGATGTCATATTTGTCCGGCTCCGCTTCAATATCCGGACACCGCTTTTCCGGAGAGGAGCGAAACGGTGTCTGCGAAATGAATACGTTCGGCGCGTAGGTTTCACCCCATTTGTGCGAGCCGCGAACATATTGCATCGCGCCGCTTTCCTGCGTCACCGGATCCAGAGCGATCCAGACAATGACGCATTGCTCCCCATCGATCTGGAAATAGGCAAGGTCCTGATGAAATGCCGTTTTCTGGCGAGTATGAGGGGCTTTGACAAACGTCGTATCCTCCCAGAAATTCAGGTAGCGGGCCCCAAGCAGATCACTGACCAGTTCAGGCAGCCGTGAATCAAAAGCAACCTCGCGGACGCCTCGATCAGATTTCCAGGCCGCCACATCATAGAAAAACATGCCTTGTCCTTCGGACAGCCCCTCTTCCTGTAGGGGTCTGGCGGACAGATCTTCCCACACCATTTCCTTCATCACGGCCATGTCGAAACGTTCTGCTGCGCCGGTATCGACTTGCCCTTCCGGGTCCCAGACCTGGCTTGCCAGCGCCTCGAAGTCATATCCTGTCGGAGACGTCCTCAGGCCAGAAATCTGTCGTGCGACAGCATTCTGAAGGTGACGGATTTCTTTTGGAGTAAGGACATTCCGTAAGCAGATTACGCCGTCCCGTTCGAACGCTGAACGCTGATCGGGTGAGATAGAACTGGCCTGGTTGCTCATCCGACCCTCCCTGCAGATGCCCGACGCTTCGGGGACATATATTGCGCAACAATGTCCTCAGCATTGCGAAACCTGTCCAATTGCCGATCGAGTGTTTCCTGATCAATTTTTGAAACAGCCGGGATCCAGGCCCAATCATCCCCTTCCCGTCTTGGCAAGCCCAGCGGCTCTGTGGCCCAAACGCGCTGGACGAGGTTGTAGAATTTCTGATGCGTGAGCCAGCTCAGACGGGAAATTCTCTTGTCGATGCAGAAAACTGTCAGGCCAATTCCCAGCCGGCATCGGAAGCGGAAATCCTCGACCGGGTCCGGCATAAGCGATCTGTCCGTAACAAAGCGGGAGCACTCCCAGACGTCAGCGCCAACCGGAAAAGGCTGCAGGTCACAATAATCAGCGAACAATTCGCTCAGCATATGCGGCGTCACGGTTGGGTTGATCCGGGACGTTGCCACCACCTGTCCATGATCATCCTGCACGATCACATAGACTGTGCTATCGGTGTCAAACTGGTCCTTGTCGTATCCGGGTGAAATCCCGGGAATATCCCACCCCCATTCATCGACGACGATCCGGTAGCGCATCCGATACATCTCATCGAGGAGATCGCGGTTCGCTTCACGCTTTTCGGGTGTGATGATCCTGAACATGCCAACAATCTCCTGAAGCCAGGAGACAGTCTGGGCTGAATGGAGAGATTGGGAATGTCCCCTTTCGGGGACTTGATCAGGGAAAAATCTGGTTCTTTGCGATTGCCGAAGCAACCAGATGCGCCCGGTTCACGGTTTCGAGCTTGTCACCGGCCCGGCGCAAAGTCTTCTTCACCGTGTCTTCCTGAATGCCTAAAATCTGTGCGATTTCCCAGTTGGACTTGCCGGCCGCAGCAAACTGAACGCATTCGGTTTCACGGCGTGTGAGCTGGGCGACCTTCTGGTAGGGAAACGGCCCGAGCAGATCTTCCAGATGATAATAGACTGTCTGGCAGACAATCTCGAGTTCCTTCACCTGAGTGGCTGAAAGATCCAACTTGTTGGAGCCGCCAAGGGAGACACCGCCCGACACGCTGTGCAGGGCGTGCATCGGGAACATCATGCCATCGGTAATGCCATAATCGTGGACCATATCCACAACCATCCGGCCCGCCCGGGAGGCATGATCACGGGCTTCGGCCCAGGAGAATGGCCGCTTTGAGCGTAAAGCACAGATCGCGATCGGATCATGCAGGATCGCCATCTGGTTCCGACGGTGTTCCTTCAATTCATCCGGCCAGTCAGAGACATACAGGATTTCCTTGAGCGGAACGTTTGCCGGGTTCACCAATTGTCCGAGAAATATCCGCTCAAACCCATAGTGTTCAATAAATCCGGACAATACAGAAATTGTGCCCTCGACCGTCTGCATGGATTGTACAGACCGGATTGCGTCAAGCACCGCGGAGCCATCATAATCGCGCATTCAGGATGCCTTTTTCTCGTCAGACCCGGAAATCTATCTCAATGACGGGATCGCACAATGCCTAATCTGGGTAGCACACCAATATAACCTTTTGGTTGTTTTTTGCGCCCCGTAAGAGAGAAAAACTCGCATTCCCGCGCCTGAATTGCCACCTGCCTGACCGCAAGACCGGGTAGAATCCGACAACAAGCATTCATCCGGCCCGCCCAGATCGGTCTCAGAACAAAATTTCTCCTTTTGGTTGTTTTTGGATTCGCCTTTTACGTCATTTTTCCTTATACTTCAATTCTCCGGGAACGCCGGGTTTGCCCGCGTTCTCCCGGTTTTGACATGCCTTGTGACGTCACGGGAGAAACAGATGGACGGCGCAAACCACCGGCACGCGCGACCGAATACCGCCGACTCCCGAAACATGAAAATTGAGGCGGCCCGGCGCATGATGACGGAAGGGCTCCCCGAAGCCGCAGCGTCAATCCTCCGAAAGGTCACCGATACACGGTCAGATGACCTGCAAGCGAAATTCATGCTTGCCGTAGCCCTCTACCGATCCGGCAATTCTTCGGCGGCGTTGCCGGAATGCGATTTCATTCTGTCACACCAACCTCACAATCCGCATGCGCATCATATACGGGGTCTGTGCCTAGCCGCGCTCGGTGAGCGTCAACAAGCCATCGAGGCTTTTTTCACAAGCACTCGCCATGACCCAACAGCATGGCGAAGCTGGAATTCCATCGCCGACATCACTACGCGGGAGGAAGAACGGCTCGCCTCTATTCAGCATACTGCCAGCGCTCTTTTGGCAATATGCAAGCGCCGCCAGGCCAATTCCAGCCTGTTGAGGCACTGCACGAAAGCGCTGATCTGTGCAGGTCGCTCAGCAGATGCAGTCCGCTTTGCCACCGATCGGTTTGAAGATTTCAATTCCAAAGGACAAGCCAGCGAAAATCTTGCCCGCGCTCTTTACACCGACGGATTCTATGAAGACGCCGCTTTCTTTGCCGACGCAGCTCTTGCCGGGTGTCCTGCCTGGCACGCTGCACCATCTGTGCGCCGAAACACCTTCCACCCTGCGAAAGCCGCTCAGTCGGTTCAGCACGTTATGACCTTGTTGAACGCTGCGGGACTGACGGGCTTCCTGACCGGCGGCACACTGCTGGGCTTTGTCCGGAACGGCGCACCTTTGCCCCATGACCGGGATGCAGATATCGGAATTCTCTGCGACCGTTATGCCCGCCCCGACATCACGGCAATCCTGCGAGCACATCCATCAATCCAGCTGGCCCGATCCGCCCGGGCGGGCGATCGTTATGTCGGCCTGACACTTGGAACAGTTGCGGTCGACCTCTTCTTGTATGAGGCGGAGGGGCCTTACAGACTCTGCGGGTTTAGCGATCATCCCGGCGAGATACAGTGGCGGTTTTCAGGATTCGGGGTTTCCAGAAAAATCTGGCAGGGAGCCAGCTGGAACATTCCTGATAACCCGGATAGGCTGCTTTGCGAAACCTACGGACGCGACTGGCGCAAACCGGATAAGGATTTTTCCTCGGTTCTCTCATCCCCTGCCCTCCACATGACTAATCCGTACACACGGACATTCTACGCCGCCATGCGATCACTCAGACTTCTGCGTGAAGGTCGACCTGACAAGGCGACCAGCCTGATGAAACAGGCCCCCCACACAATCTGCGACCGAGATATCCCCAGACTTAATCATGCCCTCTCCGGTCGGCTAGCAGCTCTCCGCAGAACCTATGGGTCTGAAATCAGGAGCGCGATACCTGACTAAGGTGCGCTCTGCCAGCCTTTGCCAGTCACGCCCCGCAGCGTGAGCGATAGGCGTTTGTTTTTATTATATTTTATGGACTCTTTTTAAGGTTACAGCGCGTTGACTCCACTTTATTGAGGGTTCATTTTCTACCTGCCGTTGTTTCGACGGCAATAACCCAAGAAAGGAGATCCATCATGCCCCATGATGACCAGAAGACATCCAATGAAGACGTGTTCGAGATGATCGAACTCGGTGCGGTTTCTGAGGAAACCAGAGGCTTTTACGGCCAGGGTGTCGAAATCGAAGAAGGGTTGTCCAAGGTTCAGCCCTGATCTGACCCGGCCCTGACAAGGGTCGGCTCGGAACGTTCCTCCAGCTGGCGTCTCTTGCTCGGTGCAGGATTCGCCAGCGTTCCGTAACCGGAGCTTCCTGATGACGGATTTTCTATCGCCTTCTGGCTGCGCATCCGCTTCATCCCAACACCTGTCTCCGGACTCCAGGACAAACACGTCTTGCAGGTCCTTCCGCCTGGCACCGGATATTCATTGCTGTCACACCGGAGGCACATATGTTTTCCTGGATCTTTGCAGAGACCGCTACGCTTGCCTGACCGAAGCGCAAGCCGTCTTGTTTCAGGAATTTTGTCAACTGTCCCCGGACCTTGCTCCGGGCGTTGAGGCACTCTCTTTTGGCAACTTTCTTGGAAAGCAGGGCATCCTGCAGGCGTCATTCACAGAATCTGACCGGATCGATTTGTTCCAATGGCCTGCTCCGGATCGCTCCCTTTTCGACTTCGACCAGACCGAATGGCGGTTCAGGGCGAGCCGGGTTCCCGCCATGCTATGCTCCATGCAGGCAGCATCCGCCGCTTGCCATAGCGGTGCCTTCCAGGATCAGATTACCAGAGCGAGAGGCTGGAAATCCAAGTTAAAAGCAGTCAGTCTCGACACTTCCGACGTCGTTGCAGATCTCGCGCGCGAATTTCATACTTTTGCGCCTTTCGTGTTCTCCACCCGGGATGCATGCCGATACACAAGCCTCGCGCTGCTCCATTATCTGAGCGCGGCCGGCTTGTGTGCCGATTGGGTCTTCGGTGTACGGCTTTCCCCTTTTTCTGCACATTGCTGGCTGGAATTTAACGGCTTGCTCCTGACGGATGAAACGCTCACTGTTCGCGAGTTCACTCCGATCATGGCGGTCTGATGGCGATGCGCGCCTATTTCGCCGCCCTGTGGAATCCGGATGATCCGATCGCCAGCAAGACTGCCGAAGACGTCATCGCATGTCGCCGGTCAAACAAGCCTCCAGGCCGGCCTATGCCTGTCTCGACAGGGTTCTGCTTTTCAGACCTTGGAACACAGACGACACACACGAAACAGCTAGTTGTCTCTGCGGGCGCCCAATGGGCAGATGGCCTGATATATGGAACCCTTTTCCGGAAATCCGATCAGGGCACACACGATAACCAGGTGAATTTCTTTTCCCCTGCTGAGCAGGATCGGCTCATCCAATCGACCGGCAGGACACTCCTTGAGGATTATTGGGGGAATTTTGTCGGGATTTTCAGGCATGAGACCGGATTCTCGGTCCTGACGGATCCGTCTGCCAGCCTTCCCTGCTATTACACATTCAGGAATGGCGCCTGTTTTGTCTTTTCCAATCTGGAACTCTGCCCGTGGCTTGGCCTGTCCGGTTTTACGGTCAATCGGCGCTTCATCGCGGACCTCTTCGCCTATGACAAGATCCTGACGGGTGAAACCGGCCTGAATGAAGTTCACGAGCTTCTGGGCGGCGAAAGGCTCCACTTTGATAATGATCACATCCACAAGGATCTGATCTGGGATCCGCGCGACATCGCTTCGGACACATTGCCACTTTCCGTGGACCGGGCAGCCGCGCAACTCCGGTCAACCGTCTGCAGAACAGTACAGTCCTGGGGGCATACCAACAGGAACATTGCGGTCAGCCTCTCAGGTGGCCTCGACTCTTCCATCGTCCTGGCGGCGCTGGCGGATGGGTCGCTGAAGGCGCCGGTTCATGCCATCCATTTCTGTCTGGGCTCAGAAGATCCGCCGGAGCTCAGCTATGCCAGGCAGACAGCCCAATTGTGCGGCTGTCCATTGGAAGACATTCTGATTGAACCCGGTGAAGGGCTTGACCAATTACCTGAACATCACCCCCCGACGGTCCGGCCATTCCGGCAATTTACGTCACCGGACCTTGCCGCTTTGCTGCCCGAACATCTGCAGCTCCAGGGAGGTGTACGTTTTACCGGTCAGGGCGGAGATCATCTGTTCCGCGACGCCCCTGACGCAGCCATGTTCGCAGATTATCTTCTTCAGCATGGCCCAGGTCCTGATACGGGCCAGCGCCTGCTCGATGCCGCACGACTATCCGGCCACTCCGTCTGGAAGGTTATGGCGGACACCGGCCGTCTGATCCGGCAAAAGGGCGCCTTGTCGCCCTATCTGGAAACCATAAGCAAACGCCAGAACCGGCTGAACCAGTTGGCAAGCGCGCCGGAAGATATTGCAGCGCGCTCGCCCGTCTGGACCCGGGAGGCAAAAGGTTTGCCACCGGCAAAATTTTCGCAGGTCTGCGCACTCCTGCACATGATCCAGCTTCGCCAGAATCTGGCCTCGACCGGACAAAGAGAAACCCTGCACCCGCTTATCTCGCAGCCATTGATCGAGCTCTGCCTGCGGCTGCCAGCCTGGACCCTCAGTACAAACGGAGCCAATCGCGGTCTGGCACGTCTTGCCTTCAAAGGCCTCATACCCGAGCCTGTTCGCTTGCGTACCGCAAAGGGCAGCGCCAGCCGGTTTTATGTGGCGCGTGTCTCCCGGTTCCGGGACCAGATTATCGATACACTAAAAAACGGCGAACTGGTCTCACTCAGTCTCCTCACCGACATGGACATTGAAGCCTATGCTGCGCGCGATACTTTCATGACCGAATCCTCAGGCGTCATGATGCTTTTCTATTATGGAATGGAATGCTGGCTCCGGACATGGGCGCGCCAGCAGAGCTGCGCTTTATTTCACACCTGAACAATGTGATCTGTCTTGCTCAATGCGCAGGACCGCTCGCCGCTACATGGCCCAGGAATTCCAGCTTGCGCTGCCACATGTCCCGGATGTTGGCAGGTGAGGACAGGACATGTCCCTCCCCGCGATAGAGGACATAGCGGACATCCTTACCCTGCCTCGCAAGCGCTCCATACATTTCGTCAAACTGACTGTCGTCAAATGCGTCCATGTCCGAATGAACAAGCATGACAGGACATGTAATATCCGATGCTAGCAGGACCGGACTGTTGCGGTAATAGATTTCGGGATCGTCAAACGGTGTTTGACCCAGGCCGAAGGCGCTGCCTGCCAGGCTCTCATATCGCGTGAACTGCGCGCCCAGTCCGTCTACAGAGAAGTCGGCAAATATGCCTGCCGGACCAAAATAATGACTGACGAGATCGCTCCAGCTGTTCTGTGCGATGACCCCAGCGAACAGATCGGTCTTTGCCGCCACGTAGAGCGCAGATATGCCGCCCTGGCTTAGCCCGTAAAGCACCACCTGGTCCGGATCGGCATAGCCCTGCTCTACGAGCGCATTCACGCCCGCCTCGACCAGATCCGGCATGCCGGCGATCGGTCCTTCTTGAGTTCGGATCAGCTCTGTCGGCAGGGCGAGACGTGCATATGCAATGCCTTCTGCAGCCCAGAGATAGGGCGAATAGACATCCATGCCCGATTGGGCTGGATCTGTGTCCCCACACAGGCTCGGAGCGCCCGGATAAACTTCGACGATCAATGGAACGCGATGGCCGGTCTGGTAGTCTGGCGGCAGCAGGATACAGCTCTCCAGCGTCTGGTGTTCTGCACCGGTGCCCACCCCATAAGCAACTTTCTCCCAATGAACCCGAGCCATTCCGGCAAGGTGAGGATTGATCCGGTCGATCTCCCGGACACCGTCCATCAGACTGGCGATCAGCAGGCGCGTCTTTCCCGATTGTCCGGTACGGTAGAGGATCGCACCAGCTTGTGCCGAAGCAGCGACCGGAACGGCTGTCTCATCTGCCGGCAGAAAGGTCAGGTCCCTGTATGCTTGCTGAACTGCAGGACTTTGCACGTCAAAGCGCTGTGACGCGCCACGCCCCGACGCAAGCATCAGATCCTGTTGCAATTCCGGACGGATGACACCTGATCGCGTGAGGGCCGTTCCTTGCCGGACCTGACGGACCGGGCCTTCCAGCTCATCTGACAAAAGGGTCATTTCACCTGACGCCTCCATCCGGTAGAGCCCATTCCCCGACAGGATTTGCGCGCCTCCCTCACCCGAAACAATCGGGATACCGGAAACCTGCCTCAAGCCGGCTGTCAGGTTTTCAGGCGGAGCATGAAAGGAAAGCGCATACCAGTCGGCACGTGACAGCCCGGCTTCTCCAGGGTCACGATAGATAAAACTGCCAGCTGAAGCAGGGTCGGAGGCAGCGCGGGCATAGACCACCAATCGATCACCGGCAAAGACAGCCCGTTCAGGCCGCTGGGCCCAGCCGCGCTCCCGCTCGGAGACAAGATCCAGTCCTTTCTGCAAGAGACGCTGCGCCTTGCCGCTTTCCGCATCGACGAGGTAAAAGCCGCCTTCCCGCGGCGACTGCCCTTCTTCCCAGCCGAACAGCGCCAGGGATTGGCCGTCCGGAGACCATTCAAGCGTGTATGGCATAACCGACAAGTCCAGCGCCGCAGGACGACGGGTCCAGTCTTCTGCGTTGAAGAGAACCAGCCTGAAAATATCTGGCCCGTCTTCGAGCAGCGAGCGGGATCCATCCATCCGCTTTTTCCAGACCTGAAGTGCGGCAAGCGACCGGCCATCCGGCGAATGGCGAAGATCTGTATACCGTCCCTCAGAGAGACAGGTTTCGACTCCGGATGTTCCATCGGCGAGCATGAGGCAGCCTCGCCCGGCGGCTTCGACATGGCCGTTTGCATAATTCCTGGCCTCCCGCGCGGTGACGGTCTTGCCGGACCAGGCTGCGCGCCAGGATTCCGACAGTTTCCGCCCTGTGTCAGCCCGCACGCTCATCGACCGGTTCTGTTCCCCTTCCGGCAAAGCGGCAAAGACCAGCCTGCCTTCCGAAATCCAGACCGGATCCTGTCCACCGGTCCGGCTATCCACGGGCGCGCGTTCAAACTGAACCAGACGATTTTCTTCGGTATCAAAGATGCCAAACGCGACATGACCACGCTTATACTGAAGGACCGAAATATATCGGCCGTCCGGAGAGACAGTTACCAGCCTTGTATCACGCTCCGGATCGACACCTGGAAGGCGCATCGGCGTACCTCCAGCCTCCAGATCATACTTCCAGAGTTCATGGCCGATCCGGCCAGCCGCATAAAGGCCATAACTGAAGTCGGTATTATTCTCATACGGACGTTGACGTTCATAGATCAGCCAGCGACCGGAAGGGTCAAAAACAGCATGACCGATACCTTCCATCTTCAACACGTCATCCAACGTCAGGAGGCGTCCTTCAGCCTGAACCGGAGCGCACATCGGAAAGGCCAGGCAGACATGCGCGAACACGAACACGCGCAAAAGAGTGTCTCGCATCATTTTCTGCATCATCATCCGGCTGGAATGCCTCTGGAAGACCAATGAAGTGGTCCCGGGGCCGTGCGTGCGGCCCCGGGACAAAAGAAAGGTCAGAATGCCTTGCGGAACTCGAGGGACACGAACCGCATCAAAGGGGAGGCATTCGCCTGGTCATAGCCCGTCGTTCGCAAGCTGCCACTCACCGGGACTGCCGGAGGAACCTCGTCAAATGCGTTACGCACTGACAAGGACAGGCGGGTCCCTTTCAGGAGGCCCTCAGTCTCTGCTCCGAAATCGTAAGCCAGGGAGAGGTCGACCGTGGTCCACGAACCGATCTTGTCGGCCGTGTCCGTTCCGTCCGTACGATAATCGTCGAGGTAATTGACCCGTACGGTTCCGGAAAACCCGCCGCGTGTGAGGCCGAGGCGGGATTGCAGCTGCAGATCCACTGGATTGCGCAGCGTGTTGAGTGTCTCAACAGGCGCGGTCACATCCGTTGCCTGCTGGGTAAAATCGAGAATGTAGTTTGCCGATATCCCGCCGCTCACCTGGCCGAACCGGGTCTCGGTCTCATAGCCCAACTGGAGGTCCAGGCCGCTTGTCTCAGTCGAGGCGAGATTGCGGACGACGGCAGCATTGTTGATGACACCGATATTGTCGAGACTGTCGAGCCCAGGCCAGAAGAGAACCGGCTGGCTGAACGTCGCCGCCAATGCCGCGACCTCTTCCGGCGTCGGAAAGAAGATCACGGTTCCAGGCGGGAGAATGCCGGGGTTTTCTCCCTCGATGAACGGCGCCAGAAGCGGAGACTGGTTGAGGGGCATCGGTGTTGATCCCAGCCGGCCTTCAAACGCGATGTCATAGTAATTGAGACTTGCCGACCAGGACTGATCCTCTCCTCCGCCTTCGTAATCTACCCCAAATGTGTAGGTCCGGGATGTCTCCGGATCGAGATCACCAGCGGTTCCCACCGCCCGGAGATAATCCATATCTGCGAGCGCCGGATCTGGAGGTGTGAGATTGCCGAGCGCGCTCATGATATAAGACATCGGATACACAATCCCGAGCCGTCCGAGATCCCCGGTCCGGCCAAGCGCTGGCGGGGAAAAGCTCGTACTGTAAGTTCCGCGAAGGTTCAGCCCGTCTGCCGGAGACCAGAGCAAACCAATTTTCGGATTGGATGTTGTTCCGAAGTCAGAATAATCATCCAACCGGCCCGACAGGTTGAGCTCGAGACGTTCAATCCCGGGCCGGGCATTACCAGCACCGACAAACGGCACCTGGACTTCGGCATAAAGCGCCCGTACATCCCGGTCAGCCTTCCGGTCAAGCCCGGTGTCCGAGTTCGAATTCTCGAAATCTTCCTGCCGCAAATGACCTCCGATCGCTGCCTTCACCTTCCCGCCCGGCAAAGCGAAGAGGTCACCGGTCAATACGAGATCTGCAGAGGCAAGATTGGAATCCGTGTTGCTCCGTGCCGGATTGATCTGCACCGGGATCAGTGTCTTGCCATAGTCATTGTTACGGACCCGGCTATAGGTCAGATCCAGAGAGGCCGCCCAGCCTGAGGCAAACTCGTAGTCACCTCCGCCGCTGAGGGCGATCAATTCTGACTCTGCATCACTCATGGCGACTGAAACGGTCGAACGCCCCAGGAAGGAATAAGCCCGGCTTGAACGTTTGGAATAGAGTCCGGATCCGGACAGCTCGAGACTGGAGGTCAGGGATTGCTTGCCCGACAGGATCAGGCTGTGACGATCCTGCTCCGGCAGGAGGTCAAAGAGATTATTGACCGTAATCTCCTCCCCATTGCTCAGTGTCTGGCGCGGGATCTGAGGCCGGTCGGCAAGGGTCAGATTGTCTCGGTGGTAATATTCATAAGCTGCGAGAATATTCCCGCCGGTCCAGCTTTTTCCCAAGGTCTGGCTGGCCCGGTATTGTTTCATGTCACCGCTGGTTACGCTTCCATACTGCAGAGCGGTTTCAGCGCCATCATAATCATCACGCAGCACAAAATTCATCACACCTGCCACGGCATCGCCGCCATAGATGGAAGAAGCCCCGTCCCCCAGAACATCGACCCGCTCCAGGGCGGAAATCGGGATCATGGACAGGTCGACAAAATCGCCGATCGAGGAAGTCGGTGCCAGCCGGCGGCCATTGACCAGCGTCAGCGTCGCCCCGGAGCCCAGCCCGCGCAGATTGGCACCAGAGCCGAATGTGTTGTTGAACTTTGAACTGTCGTCGCCGGGTATTCCGTATGGGGCAAACTCTGTCGACCCGCCTCCGAAATTCTGCGGCAGCTGGCGAATGAATTCTTCTGTCGAGGCTGCTCCGGATCCCAGGATCTCCTCGCGTCCATAGACAAAAAGCGGTGAGCTCTCTGGAGCGAATCCACGCAGGCTCGTACCAGTAACGACGACCTTGTCCGCGACGAGGTCGTCGGATGAGGCCTTTTTGTCCGGCTCCTGAAGCGTGTCCGGGATCACGTCAGGCTTTACAGGTTGCATCGGTACGGGACGGGATGATTCAGAGTCAGCTCCCTTTTTCCGGATCAGGAAAGCATTTCCTTCGCCGCGAACCGCTTCCAGATCCGTCCCGGCCAACAGCAGGTCCAAGGCAGTCTGTGGCGAATAAGTGCCGGAAAGACCAGGCGACCGATGACCAGAAATGACAGCCTGGCTGAACAGCAAAGGCGTTCCGGTTTGGGCTGAATAAGCCTGCAAAGCCACGTCCAGAGACGACGCCGGAATCTCAATCTTTTCAGCCTGCTCAATCGAAGCCTGTTCAGCAAGCGCAGGCATCGACGTGATCGACATGGTGATGCCCGACAGCGCTGCTCCTGCCAGGAGCCGATATTTCGTATTGTGTAAAGTCAAAGTCGTTCTCCCCCTGAGGAACGGGATGGCAAGGCGCGCGGCCCAATCCGCACCGCCTGCATCCTCAACGAACGACTCTCCGGAGCTGGCAGAAATTATATTGAACCTGATCACCTGCCCGGCTGGACATGAACTGATGGCCGAGCTTCAGGACGTCCTGAGGGTTACACATGCGCATGCCTGGCGTCGTTTACAGGCGTGTGGATGATTGGTCAGCCGGGGACACCTGCTTCCCCAGCAGAACATCAGCATACTTCCTAATACGAAACAGATCGCCGACATCAGCTCAGATGGACATCCTGGCTGAACGTTTCCGCAGCCCAGCACCAATTGGTTCAGCGATATGCTGCGGAAAACCATCAGGCATATTTGTGGTTGCCCGCTCAAACGCACCTTCCGCCGAATTGGCAAGATCGCCGAAAAGGTCTCTCACCTGATTCTGGTCCATTCCTGCAGACTTGGCTTCCTGCAGGAAATGACCGGGCAGAATTTTTTCGACCAAATAGTCCCGACTATCCCCTACAGCCATGGCGAGGCGGAATTCTTTCCGTCTGAGCTGTTTGGCTGCATAGTTCGGTTGCAGGGACATGATGTCATAGAGCGGTGTCATTCGGTAACGCCCACCAGGCGTCAGAAAGAGGCTGAAATTCTTGGCGTGGCCATCGGTGGCACCAATAAGCCAGAACACAATCTGGGCTTTCAGGAAGGAGAGCCTGTCTTCCTCGGCATAGTCGCTGCCGGACAGCAGGCCCAGGCACTCCCTGATGCCTGGTCCGCCGTCATTGTTGTACTTTCGTACCGACGGTACTGAGAGTGCCTGACAGAAGTCCTCCTGAGGAATTCTAAGCAACCGGCCGTCACCTGCCCTCAACCGATCAAAGCGCTCAACGGCGAGGACACGAACACCATCAACATCCACGATCCGACTTTCTGCGACATCGAGCCCCAGTTCGCGACACAAGGCCAAGCAAAAATGTTCATTCTCTATACTGAGGGTCATGTCGAGCCCATTCGGAAGCTTGCCGAGTTCGGGCTTCAGGATATGGGTTGTCGGTGTTGACCCCTTTGGCAGGCACCAACCGTCCTGCCAAAGCAAGGCGGTCTTTTCCTGTGCACCCGCGATGGAAATACGTAGTTCCCGTTCGCCGTCCGGTCTTATCCCAAGTGGCGCTGCGGCCAGATTGCGGATCATCTCGGCAACGTCTGCGTCACTGAGCTGCAAATATTCGGGCGGACCGGGCGGCGCAACGTCCATACCTTCCGGAACAAACTGCAGGGCACCGACGCAGTCGCGGCCGATCTGACTGAGCAGGCTGAACGCATCCATGCCCCCGGCACCCACCCTCTCGGCGACTTTGCGTCTTATCCGGTCATTGTCGGGCAGAAGGTTGTCGAAGAAGGCCGACACCTCCGCTCCACTATAGCGCTCTTCGCGCAAAGGCAGTGAAATCGATACAGGTATGGCCCGTTTGGTATCGGCGAGCCATTCCTTGTTGTAGACGAAAGCGATTGCGCCAGTCGACGCACGCTCGAGCATACCGACGATGCGCCCGTTGAGCGCAACGGTCAGCCTGGTGCTTCGGCGCGACCTCGGCATCAAAACAGATCCTCAATTTCGCTGTGCGCCCCCTTGGTGCGCGGCCGGACAAGCAGCTCCAGATCGAGCGCGCGAAGCAGATCCATGACCGTGGAGAGCTTGACGGTTTCAAGTCCGTTTTCGATTTGCGAAACAGTGCCTTGCCTCACCCCGGCCCGGCCGGCGAGGTCCGCCTGTGTCATGGCCTGCGCCCGACGGGACCGGCGCAGGGCGACCCCAAGCTGCTTCGGCGATCTGACGAGCTCTGACATTGGCATTGTTCCTCATGCTTTGAACATTTATACGCCATAGCGCATAATTCGTCAATATACGCCTTAGCGTATAATTTTTATATATACGTTATAGCGTATAAAATTAGTGTGTGCTTTGGCGCATAGCGCAGGAAACAAGGCTCAGCGGTCTGTTGCGTCTGCACCGGGCAGGATGCGGATCTCCTGCCCCGTTTGCTCGATCCGGACAGGCAATAAATAGGTGAGATTGCGCGCAAAAGCTTCCTGCTGACCGGCTGGGAACCCGCCGCTGATCCGTTCTTCGCCAAGCGCGGAATCGCCAAGAACCAGCTTCGTCTCTGAATACCGGTTGAGCTCTTCGACTACCTCATCAAGGCGCATATCGTCGAACTGCAGGATGCCTGTCTGCCAAGCGAGCGCGGAGGCTGTGTTCACGATCTCGACCGCCGGAACGTCTCCGCGCATCATGACCAAGCGCTGGCCCGGCGCCAGCACGGTACGCGCACTTTCCTTACGTCTGGCCGGAAAGAGACCAAGAGTCTTGTGCTGCGGCCCGAGCTGCGAAACCGAGACCGATCCCTCGGCAAGGACGACACTGATCTCGTCTTCGCCCTTTTGGACGCTGAACTGTGTGCCGAGCGCCATCGTGCGGCTACCGCCGGCCTCGACCAGGAATGGCCGCCCATCCGTCTCGACTTCGAACAGGGCTTCGCCCGCCTCCAGGACCACCAGGCGCCGCGCCTTCGAATAGCTGACCTCCGCCACACTTGCCGTGTTCAGCGTGATCACCGAGCCGTCTTCAAGATCGATGCGCTTTTGTTCGCCAATAGAGGTCCGGTAGGTATCAGACGGAGGTCCTGCGCCTGCCAGCGGCGTGATGATGATCAATGTCGGAAGGGCGAGGATCCCGGCAAGCGCCGCAATGGACCAGACGATCAGATGTTTTCCCCTGCCCGGCTTTCCTTGTACACGCTCGTCCGGACGGTTTGCGGCGAGACTCTGATCGACAGCGCTCAGAACGGATTCGATGACGCGAAAGGCTTCGGCGTTCCGGGGATCGGCCTCCCAGGCGGAGAAAGCGTCCAGTGTATCCAGCGTGACGCCCGGATCCTGCAGGGCTGTGTGCCAGCGGGCCGCCGCCTCCAGCCGGCTTTCGCGATCCTGACTGTCATTCATCTTGCAACTCACCCGGTCTGGCCTCAGAGGCTGCGCTCTTTCCGGGCAAGGCCCTTGGTGATCGCCGCCAGCGCTTCGGTAATATCATTTCTGACCGTGCGGGGCGAGACGCCAAGCCGCCCGGCAATCTCGTCATGGGTCAGGCGCTCAAGGCGACTAAGAAGCAAGGCCTGCTTCTGCCTTGGGGCGATTGTCTCAAGAATTTCACTAACCTGCTGCAGGGTTTGCCTGTCCATCATCGCCTTCTCCGGTGTCACCGTTCGCGTACAGGCGAGCGTGTCGCCCTTGTCGGAAATTTCGGACGTCACCTTCCGCGCCTTCACACGGCCGGATTTTAGGTAATCAAGCGTGAGATTTCGCAGCGTTGTAAAAAGCAACGCCCTTAGCTCTTCGCCATCCTTGTCAGGATAAGCCCGGCCGACGGACAAGAAAGCTTCCTGGACGAGGTCTTCGGCATCACTGGCATTTGAAATCCGCACACGGCAGAAGTTAAGCAACTTTCCGCGGTCGTGGTGGTAGAGTTGGGTGAGGTTAGAATAATCACTGAACACAGATACGTCAGTGAGGGAGTCCTCACCAAGGCGTTCATAGTTGGAAATACCCGAAACAGATGGACGTGTAGAACCGGACAGGAAAGACCCCTTGGAAACCATGGCGGACCGATACTCAGTCATAGGCATCGCCCCCCAACCTAATGTTGAGCTTGTTTGCTTCTTGGTTTTTTTCAAACGTTCGCTGCAGCACCAAAATCGAGAACAATAACCTTTGGTTGAATAGTATTGTCTGTTGCATCATCTTCGCCATTTCTAAGCGGGTCGGACTGAACGGCCGCGGGTAAAAAAGATCGCCTTTCTGCAGCATCATGAGAAGCACAATAAAAACTGCAATCATAGCGATATTTTCAGAGTATACTCCGTAGCTGTATACTACTCAACCCTGTCAGCTCTCGGCATGACGCTTCGAGAGATTTTCGCAACAAACTTAAAGCGATTGCGGCAGCAAAATTGCTTGTCTCAAGAAGAGCTTGCGGGCTTGGCGGAGATCGATCGCACTTACGTCAGTTTATTGGAACGGGCGCAATACAGCGCCACCCTGGATGTCGTACAACGGATTGCCGACGCTTTCGGTGTAGAGCCGATCGAATTACTGACTATCAAATAGTGGCCGACAATTGCAGGGCTCGATTGGTATATCGGTGGTCACCGTTACAATCTGATCTAATTCCTGCGCCCTCTTCTGATCATATCAAGAGCTTCGAACGCCTCGTCTCGTTCACATATTTTTTTATGAGTATACTCCGTGGTATTATACTCATCACCCTCCGAAAAATCCAAGGGTGAACCTACGAAAAATATTTGCCGAGAATTTGAAGAAAGTCCGTCGCGCCCGAGGCTGGTCGCAAGAAGAGCTTGCTCACCGTGCGGACATAGACCGAACGTATGTGAGTTTATTGGAACGGCAAATTTATAGCGCAACTTTAGATGTAATATCTAAGCTGGCTGCGGCGCTCGAAGTCGAGCCGTCAGAACTGCTCAAGCGGAATCGTAAAAATTAACCCCTAACCTTGAACTGCTGCGACGAGGCAACCCCATTGCGCGCCGGACACAGCTTATCGCCCCAAACCGCTCCGCCAATGCCGCATGGCATTCTGGATCAGTTAGCTTTCCTCGAGGACAGAACTACTTTGAAGGGTGACTGCAGGCTGGAACATTTTCGAAAGCACTGCCACACGAACGCCGAGCAGCTTTGCTGTCCGCCGGTCAGCCAGGGGCGGCGCGACGTCTCCGCCTTCGTCTGCATTGGCCTGGGCCATTGCACCGAGTGAGCCTCCGATGCGGTTCAGGTCATCTATTGAAGCCTTGGAAGAATTGTTCCCTGGCAGGAGACCGAGGCTGACCCACAACATG
Source organism: Hyphomonas sp. GM-8P (assembly GCF_003263315.1). NCBI lineage: Bacteria > Pseudomonadati > Pseudomonadota > Alphaproteobacteria > Hyphomonadales > Hyphomonadaceae > Hyphomonas > Hyphomonas sp. GM-8P. The sequence continues at coordinate 70,176 of NZ_AWFE01000105.1, read as the reverse complement.
CCATGCTGGGCCGCCAGTGTTGCCAGCTGACTGAGCGTTGCGAACTTGTCTCCTGCTTGCGAGCTGGAAACGGTGAACCCGGCCGCGAGCTTATCCTGCCAGCCCCGCTCCGCCCAGATTTTCGAAGTCTGGTCCATGAAGGTTTTAAAAGGTCCGGAGACAGCGCCCATATAAGTAGGCGAACCAAATATGATCGCATCGGACCGGGCAAGCAGCTCCCAGTCCCCATCTGACATGGACGTCACATCGACCAGATGTGCGCTGGCACCGTCCACAGATGCGGCGCCGTCCAGGACTTCGTCTGCCAGCGCCCTTGTGTGTCCGTAGCCGGAGTGAAATGCGATAGAAATCGTGACTGGCATACCTGCCTCCTCTGATTGTCGGGAGACAAATCTAGGTGGCCTGATCCCTCAGATAATGAGCCTGAGCGTAAGAAGGCTTTTTACCCGGACCGAACAATCTCAGGAGATGGCTGCAAACTCATCCCGGAGGAAATCGACAAGGAGGCGAATCTTTAATGAGGATTCCCGGTGCGCCGGATAGACAGCAAACAGTCCCTGCGGCTCGCCCCGCCAATCAGGAAGAACATTGACCAGGCCGCCGTCGGCAAGGTCTTCCCTGACATAGGCAACCGGTATCAGCGCGATACCAAGCCCCTTCAGGGCCGCCTGCCGGATCGCCATGGAATTATTCGCCCGGTACTTAACATTTACGGTCACCGATTGGCGCCTGGACCCGGAAACCAGAGACCAGGTGTCCGGCGTTGCAGATACAGAAAAAGCAAGGGAGGCATGCCCGGCAAGATCGGCAGGATCCTCAGGCGTTCCGGCAGCCTCCAGATAGTCCGGCGACGCGCAAAGGACCCGCTCGATATCGGTGAGCTTACGTGCCTTCAGGCTGGAATCTGCAAGCTGTCCGCCGCGAATGGCAAGATCGAACCCGTCCTGGACAAGGTCGACAAGTCGGTCATTCATGACGAGATCAACCTCAATCCCCGGATACTGCCTTGCAAAACGCGGCAACATCTTCGCAACCGTTACTAACCCAAACGACATGGGCGCGCTGATCTTGAGCCGTCCTTGCGGACTTCCAGATTCCGATCGTACACCATCATCAGCCGCCGCCACCGCATCGAGAATATCCGACACTTTCTCGAAATAAGCCTGCCCCGTATCGGTCAGATGAAGCGACCGGGTGGTCCGCACAATCAGTTGCGCCCCAAGACCCGCTTCGAGATCCTTGATGATCTTGCTAACCGCGGCCTTGGAGTAATTGAGGTCATCGGCCGCGGCGCTGAAACTCTCCAGCTCCACAACACGCCGGAACACAGTAAGGGCAGAAAACCGATCCATTATCTACTCCAGATGAACAGTCTTTCGACAAGACGGGCAATTATCATCTCAGACAGAAAACTCCAAATTCCAGCCATCACAAGCCGATCAGAGGAGTTTGAAATGCAGGTCCTGAAGCTGAAACGCCTTGCTGCAGTACTGGCCATCGGGGCCGGTATCGCAACCCCATCGCTTGCCCAAAGCGATGTGGGAACCAGTCCCTGGGGGCCCGATGATGAACTTGGCAGGCTCAACATGATGACGTCCCGGTCGCGCCAGGAAATAATGTCCATGGCTTCAGCCGACAAGGTCTACGATCTGTCCGTCGAATATTTCGTCGGCATGCCGAGCTGGCAGGCCGCTGGCGATCCTCACTACCAGATCTGGATGACCCATACGCCGCATGGCACCGTGATCGATGACCCGATGAACGTCGGCGACGAAATGAACGCCCATGTCGGCTACACCGGATCAGCGATCTCGATGTACACCCATTCGGGAACCCATATAGATGCCTTCAATCACTTCGGACTCAACGGAAAGATCTACAATGGCTTTTCCGCCGATGAGTATCTGGGGGATCGCGGCTGGCAGAAGACCGGCGCCGAAACCATCCCGCCGATCGTGGCGAGAGGCGTCCTGATCGATGTCGCCACCGCCAAAGGCGTACCCATGCTTGGCGATGCCTACCGGGTCACGCGCGCAGATATCGAGATGGCGCTACGTATTCAGAATACGGACATCCAGGAGGGCGACGTTGTTCTGATCCGGACGGGCCGCATGCAGGTCTATGAGGATGCCGGGCAATATATGGCCAATCCGCCGGGGCTCGGGCTCGACGCCGCAAAGTACCTGGTCGAAGAGGCAGGTGCGATGATCCTCGGTGCTGACAATCTGAGTTTCGAGGCTTTTCCGTCCGAAAGCGAAGACAATTACATCCCGCTGCACACCTATCTGCTCGCCCAGATGGGCGTGCCGATCATGGAGCTTGTCTATCTGGAAGATCTCGCAAAGGACAAGGTCTACGAATTTGCCTTTGTCGGTGGCTCCCTGAAGCTCCGCGGCGCAGACGCCTCTCCCATGCGGCCTATCGCGTTTCCCCTGAAATCAGGCCGCTGACCGGAGGCGGGCGGCGTGTCGTCACCTCCCTGCGCGCCGCCCGATTTCCCCGATCCGTCCGGAAGGAAAGATACATGACCTCCACGCGAGATATTTTGATCACAAGCCTTGCCCCTATCATCTGGGGCAGCACTTACATCGTGACCACAGAGTTCCTGCCGCCGGGTATTCCTATCACCATCGCCATGCTGCGTGCTCTGCCGGCAGGCCTCCTGCTCCTGCTCCTGGTGCGCCAATTGCCTGACCATGCCTGGATCGGTCGCATCTTCATTCTCGGGGCACTCAATTTTGCCATCTTCTGGAGCCTCCTCTTCGTCTCGGCTTATCGTCTGCCGGGCGGTGTTGCCGCGACCATTGGAGCCACCCAGGCGCTCATTGTTATCCTCCTCTCCCGGATTGCGCTTGCCATCCCCATCCGGCAGATGACCCTCCTGGCCGCAATGCTCGGCATAGGCGGCGTCGCGCTCCTGCTGATGACGCCAAAGGCATCGCTCGATCCGGTCGGTATCGCGGCCGGACTTGGCGCGGCCGCCTCCATGGCAGCCGGTACCGTGTTCAGCCGGCGCTGGCGTCCGCCTGTCCCCTTGCTGACGTTTACAGCCTGGCAGCTGACGGCAGGCGGAGTGCTTCTGCTTCCGCTCGCCCTCATCCTGGAACCTGGCCTGCCGGAACTCTCTTCTAAAAATCTGACCGGACTCGCTTATCTCAGCATCATCGGCGCTGCCCTGACCTATTTTGCATGGTTCAGGGGCGTTGACCGGATGGCGCCATCGGCGATTTCGACGCTCGGATTTCTAAGTCCCATCTCCGCAGTGGTCCTCGGCTGGTTGTGTCTCGGCCAATCCCTCAGCCCTGGCCAGGCGGCAGGCGCCATCATCATTCTCGCCTCGATTACCATCAGCCAGAAAGCGTCCGTGCCACCCGGCCCGATCAACCAGCCAAAGCCGGCCGTATCACAAGGCGTATGAACCGAAACCCTGACGCGCATGCCGGAGGATCAGACCCGTCTTATATCGATTTTTTAAAGCTATCCGCAGGGCGCCCGCGCGCGGCGCTGAAGGTAGCGCAGGTGCTCTATTCACTGCGCAAGCCACATCGCAGCATAGGTTCCGCCGGCTGCCAGCAGAGTGTCATGCGTACCTTCTTCGGTGATCTTTCCCTGATCAAGGACGAGAATCCTCTCTGCCGGGACAATCGTTGAAAGCCTGTGCGCAATGATCAGCAGGGTTGCATCTCCTGCCGACTGAAACAGGTTCCGGCTGACCTCGGCCTCCATCCTGCGGTCGAGAGAGGACGTCGCCTCATCGGCAATGAGAAGCCCAGGACGCCGCAATATGGCACGCGCAATGGCAATGCGTTGCCGTTCTCCGCCAGAGAGACATACCCCCCGTTCTCCAATGCGGGTTTCCAGCCCGTCCGGAAAGACATTCGGACTGCCATCCAGCCCTGCCAGCTTCATTGCCAGTTCGATATCTTCCCTGCGCGCCTCCGTATCTGGAAAACTGATATTGCCGGCAAGACTTGTATTGAAGAGCCCGGCTTCCTGCGGAACCAGCGCGATCCGTTCACGGAGCACGTCGCGAGGCCAGTCTTCAACAGGTATCCCATCCAGAATGATACGGCCCGATTGAGGCGCATACAGCCCCAGCAAAAGGCGGGCGATCGAGGATTTGCCGCTTCCTGACGGACCGACAAGCGCGGTGACTTGTCCGGGCTCAAGCGTAAAACTGAGATCCGTCAGAACCGGATGTCCCTCTTCGTAGGCAAAGTCGACATGCTCAAAACTCACCTGCACAGAACCTTTGAAAGGAACAGGCATATAAACTGATGCATTGAACGCTGTACGATTGCCCGCAGGCTCGGCAGGCTGGTCCAGAATACCGGCGATCCTGGCCGCAAATGCAGCCCCCTGTCCAATATCGCGCGCGCCATATCCCAAAAGTTCAACCGGACGCACTGCCTGCAACATATAGGTATGGACAAGGACAAACCCGCCAAGGCTCATACTGCCAGACAGAACCTGGCCGAGACCGATCCAGAGCGTCACGGCAAACCCCGATGCAAAAACCAGAGCGGCCAGAACGCCATTGATACATCGGGTGCTGTAGAATTTTGCCCAACCCCGCTCAACCTGGGCAAGCGCGTCATCATAACGTTCCGTAATGGCGCGCTCACCCGAGGTGCATTTAACCGTTTCGACATTAAGAAGCGCATCAGTCAGTTCGCTGTTCGCGCAAACCTGATGGACTGATACGTCCCGGCTCGCTGCCAGGACTTTGCGCGCTCCGTCGCCGAAGACAGCCAGATATGCTGTGACACTTGCACAGAAGATCAGAAGAAATTCCGGATCGAACAGCGTGGCAATCACGATCATCATCAGAGCAAGCTCGATCAGACCGGGTATCAGAGTGAATAAGACGTGCTGCAGGAGAAGCCTTAACCCCTGACGCCCATTCTCCAGAATCTGCACAGTCACCCCGGTCGGTTGATCTGTATGAGAAGCGAGTGGCACCCTCATCATGTGGTCGAGATAGGTCCGGCTCACCCATCGAAGCATCGACTGCTCGGCCATGCCATAAAGCCAGGAACGGACTTCCCCTGCGACCCGCGTTAGAAGAAGTGACCCGGCATAGAGCGCAGCCAGAAAACCAGGCGAAAATCCAGGTGCCATGCCACTTTCCGGTGCGGAAGTATCCGACAGGTGGTCGATCAACGCTTTCAGGGCCAATGGACCAAGCGCTGCCGCACCGGCCGCCAGCCATACGCTGACCAAAGCAAAGCCTACCTGGCGCCGCGCTATCGGCCCCTGTTCAAGGAGCACACCTGACAGGAAACGTGCTGTTTTACCGAACGAGGCAGACGGGACAGCCATAAACGCAAACTAACATAAAGTTGCGTTATATTTCTACCTTAAAGATAATTCAATCGCCCGACATTGCTTTGAGGACCTTGGCCATGGATTTCAGCTTGGGCAGAGACCGGGTCCGCTCGACAAGTGCCCGGCACTCCATCCGCGCACGTTCCGTCTTCGTAAGCTTTGTCGGCTGCTTCGGTCTGGCTCCGGCAAACAGGTCCTGAATCGGCACATTCAGAACCTCTGCCAGTGCGACCAGTGTTGACGCGCTCACGCGGCTTGCACCGGATTCGTATTTCTGAACCTGCTGCTGACTGACGCCAATCTCTCCGGCAAGGTCCGCGAGAGTCATCCCACATTCATTCCGGTAGAGGCGAATGTTGCGTCCTACCTGGCGATCCACATTGGTCGGAGACCTGTTAGACCTACGCGTGTCATGTTCCCGACCCTTGTTCATCCTGTGACGCTGGCTCTCCCTTTAAGCCGGTGACCTGATGTCTGACCCGACCATTTTCACCGCCAGACCGCTTTGCTAAAATGGGCTGGCCTCATTTTATGCACAGTCGCGTAAAATCCGGCCTGTTAGTCAACGATCTTTACCTCGATTCAGGCAATATTTTTTCGATCCAGTTTTGAATATAGTCCGGTTGCGTATCCGCTGAAACCTGACATCACGTTCGCAAGCTTGGAAACGCTCTTCCAAATTTCTCTTATTGGTTGTTTTTTATTCAATCCATGCTTGTTTTTGTGTAAGCGAATCTGAACATGTCAGATACGTCCGAAAAGCCGCAAGCCTCACTCAGTCACTACGCATATACTCAGGCATTGTCTCCCTGCCGCTGGGCCTGGGAGTTTCTGAGACGCAACAGTCAGTTCCTTGCCGACGCGGCCCTTCATGCCAACCATAAAATGTCGGTCCGGCGGATCAGTCGCGACATAAAACTGATTGCACCACAAACAATCCAGAACAACGCAAAACAATGGGGCCTCGTTTTCTTTCCTGACCCAGCCAGGAATGGCTACGAGGCAGAGGTCTTCTGGTCTTCGCCACATCCCCGAAACCTGGTCCACGTCCAGATCAGTCCATCTGCAACAGGTCGCCATTGCGACATCTACAAACAGGTCATCCGATCATGCCAGGTCACCCACCTGGTCGATAAAGAGGGAGGCGAACACTTACTGATCAAACGCTGCGGCCAGGTGATCCAGGCGCGTTGCTCAGGCATGTCTTTACTGTCTCCCCTTCCTGTCGAGGCTGGTTTTCTGATTTCAGAGACAGGCGAGTTGAAGGAGTCCTTCAGAGCGCTCCACAATGCCTTGCAGATGTTCAGGCCACATCCGACCCCCACCTGCTGGACCCGCACAAACCTGTCTCTTCGCAATGCGCTTATCGCCTATGATTGCCTAACCGCTGGACGATCAATCCGTGAGACGGCCATCATCATTTACGGCCGGGAGCGGACTTCTGCAGAATGGAGAAGTCCAGGAAGGGCTATGAAAGACCAGATCCGGCGATCCCGAAGAAAGGGAAGAGAGCTCGTCAATGGCGGATATACCCGCTTGCTCGAAATGCCTCACCCAGCCGGACCTCAGCGGTAGAAAAGCTCGGACCACCTCATCAGTCCTTTCCTGCTTCTTGACTGCCTGAATATTGGTAGGACAGGTTGCCTCGACCATTCCGAACCGGACGAATTCACCTACTTTTCTGTATACTGTATTATTAATCGGGTGTCGCTCAGATCAAACGCGCTTCGACCCTTTCGTTTCTGAAAACCGAAAAATAGTCTGCCACAACCATCTGGTTGTGACAGACTGCGGGGAACGACAAACAATGGAGAGCGCGTACACAAAAAAAGTGTTTTGCAGACCATCTTCGCACCAACCCGGACCCGCCGAATGGTTCAACACAATCGAAACAGCTCACCAACTGGGGCTCCAACCAAAGACCCTGGCCAATATGAGATCGCTCGGAACCGGACCACCTTTTCACAAAATCGGAGGAAAGGTCTGGTATCGGGGAGAAGATATTATCTCATACCGCAATCGCAGAAAATTCATCGCATCAGGTGAACGCGATGAAAGCTAAGATGTCGCTCATCTGGCTGGTGACAGGTCTCGCCCTCCTGGGATCGTCCAGCCCGGCCCATCCTGTCCGGATCATCTGGAATCGGACAGACAGTGTTCCAAGAGGGCTCTACGCCGTTCGGACCCTCCCGCCGACTGCCATGCCTGAAATCGGTGATTTGGTCGCTTTCTCGCCGACACCGCAGGACAGAGCCTGGCTCGAAAGCCGGGGATATATCGGGAAGAACTGGCCGCTCCTTAAATATGTCGCCGCTTTGCCCGGCGATACGGTTTGCCGGCATGGCGCAACACTCCGGATCAATCACCGTCCCGTTGCCCGTGCGCTTGCGCAGGACGATGAGGGACGCCCCCTTCCCATCTGGCAAGGCTGCCACAAGCTGGCAGACGGCGACGTGTTCCTACTGGCACCGCACACCAGATCGCTCGATGGGCGCTACATGGGTATACAGCGCTCAGGCAGAATATTCGGCAAGGCAAGCTGTGTCCTGGCATGGGGCGAGTCCGGATCTTCATCATCCTGTGCCGTTCGCCGGCAACAGACCGGTCCACTCACCCAATCTGATGTCTGACAATAATGAATTCACGCCGCGGATGGGGCGCATCCGGAACCAGGATAGTCACGGAAAACGTCTGGCGACGTCGCGCGCTATGGTCCGGACCGTATCAGCCCCATTCTTGCGCGCCAAACCACTTGCGTCTGGCACAATCAGGTATTTCGGGCGTGGCAAAGGCGCTGCCGCGGCCGCAAGGCTCTGGTCTCACACATATGGCAGGCGGGTGTTCATCAAGTTTCATATCGCCCGGTCCGGCCCTCAGCGCCATGCCGCATTTGCCAGATATCTCTCCTACATCAAGCGCGACGGCACTGACCGCGATGGCTCAAGAAGCCGCATGTACAGCCAGTCAGATGAAGAGATCGGCGTGCGCGATTTCAACGCGCGCGCTCGCAATGATCCCCACCAGTTCAGGATCATCGCATCACCGGAAGATTCAAAGGAGATAGAAGACCTGACCGGGTTTACCCGCAAACTCATGGCTCAGGCGGAAAATGATCTTGGCACCCGGCTTGACTGGATCGCCGTCAATCACTTCGACACAGAACAGCCTCACATTCATATCATTTTGCGTGGCAAGGATCTCCACAATCATGATCTCTATATCGACGGGAAATACATCACTGAGGGTTTGCGCTACCGGGCAGAAGAGATTGTCAGCAACTCTCTGGGGGCTAAGAAATGGCGGGATATCACGGCGCTTCAGCTGAGAGACGTCTCCCGGAATGCATTTACATCAATAGATCGTGACTTCGAGGAGGCGTTCAGCAATGGCGCCCTGAAACTGACCCGGCCTGTAACCCGCTCAGAGCGCATCCTGGCAAATATTTATGCCAAACGCCTCAAGCACCTTCAGATGCTCGGCCTTGCAAAGCAGTTGTCTCCTCACACATGGCGCCTTGAAACCGGGTGGACAGAAAGTCTGAAATCACTACGGCGCCACGAATATATCGAAAGAGCCCGGGGAAATACGTCCACACCTGATCGAAGCAATATGGAAGTGAGGCCGCCATCTGAAATCCTTCAGGCAGGAGAGACCATCACCGGACGGATCGTTGCGATCCTTCCGTCTGACGAGCTTTCCAGTCGTATGAACCTCCTCTTAGATGGGGTTGAAGGACAGCTGAGGCGGGTCACCCTTTCCGAAGCACGCATTGAAGACCTGCCTGGAATCGGCGGTGTCCTCAGCGTTTCCGCGACCGCCAATCCTGTTGCTGACATCGACCGGACCCTTCTTGAGATTGCGAAAGAGAATGGCGGTCTCTTTTCCACCCACCTGTTACATTCGCAGGGCCGTGATCTTTCGTCCATTAGCGAGGTCGAATTTCGAAGAAGGCTGGAGGCGCTCAAACGCGCAGGGCTTGCCACGCCGGCCAGGGTGGATGATTGGATCATTTCCGATGATTTCGAGCCTATGGAAACAGGTCCAAAACTATCCATCAGGGTGCGGTCCTGGCTGCCGGTCAGTCAGCTTGTAGAGCGCCGCGCTTTCACCTGGCTCGATGAAACAGACCCCCGACAATTTGCCGGCATCAAACGAGGTTATGGCGCACAGGTCAGACAGGCGCTGGACGCACGAAAAGCCTGGCTTGACCAACAAGGTCTCATGCGCCCGAGACCCGGCCTGCTTGATAATCAGGAATTGCAAGAGGCCCTTTCCGCAATGGCCGCAAGCAGAAGCAAGACCATCGTGGACTATTCCGGCGTAAGCGTATTCCAGGGCGTCTTTTCCGGGCATATGGATCTGGCCCGGAGACGGTTTGCGATTATCGAAAGCACCCGGCAGATCATGGCAATCCCCCACACAAGCGGGCGTGCCTTCTGGCAGGGGCGACACATAGAAATCCGCCGGTCGGGCAAATCCCTGGAATGGTCACTTGGAAGAACCCGCGGATAATTTGTCAAAACGCCTGAACGGCTGTCGCCGGCATATGCCAACATCCCGGCCCTTCCCCCGGTTTCCCGCTAATCCGGATATTCCGAAACAATCTGGCAGTTAAACTGGACCTTCACCAAGGCCCTGCGAGCAATTCATTGACCCCGACGAAATTCCTGTTCGGTCAGTTCATGCTGACCTTGTTCCTTATTCTGATCTCATTCTGGATTGCCACGCAATGGACGGCCGGCGCATTGGGCTTTCAGCCCAGACTTGGTCCTCCGGCCGCCAATATCAACGGATACGCCATTTACCCGCCATGGCGCTTTTTCCAATGGTGGTATGCCTATGATGCCTATGCGCCGGATATATTCGCCAGAGGCGGCATCATTGCCTCGCTCGGTGGGATTGCCGGCATCGTGATGGCAGTTCTGGCCTCCCTGTGGCGAGCCAGGCAGGACAGAAATTCGTCAACCTATGGATCGGCCCGCTGGGCAGATAGAATGGATATCCAACACGCCGGACTGCTCGTCCAGGATGGCGTGATGCTCGGGCGCCTGGGAGATCATTACCTTCGACATGACGGGGTGGAGCATATTTTTGCATTCGCCCCCACACGGTCAGGCAAAGGTGTGGGCCTGGTGGTCCCAACTCTTCTGTCCTGGACGGGCAGTGCGATCATCCACGACCTGAAGGGTGAAAACTGGGCCCTGACCTCCAGATGGCGGTCGGAATTTTCCAGATGCATCCGGTTTGATCCGACCCGGCAGACAAGTTTGCGCTTCAATCCGCTTGCAGAGGTCAGACTGGGTGCCCGGGAAGTCGGTGATGTACAGAATATTGCAGACATGCTGGTGGATCCTGAAGGGGCACTCGAAAGGCGCAACCACTGGGACAAGACGGCGCACGCCTTTCTCGTCGGCGCCATACTTCACATACTCTACGCCGGAAAAGACAAGACACTTGCCGGCCTGGCCTCCCTCATATCTGATCCCGGCCGCTCTGTGGATGAAACGCTCGAATTCATGATGAGCGCAAACCATCTCGGCACACCTGAAATGCCTGTAACACATCCCGTTGTCGCAGAAGCGGCACGTGAACTTCTGAATAAGTCTGAAAACGAGAAGTCTTCCGTCATTTCAACAGCCATCAGCTATCTCGGCCTTTATCGTGATCCTGTCGTTAAGCGCGCAACATCCGCATCGGACTGGCAGATCTGCGATCTGTGCGAGGGGAATCGTCCTGCGTCCCTTTATCTGATTGTGCCGCCATCTGATCTTTCCCGAACCCGCCCCCTGATCCGGCTCATTCTCAACCAGATTGCCCGCCGGTTGTGTGAGGAACTTCCGGCTCTGCCAGGTCGCAGGCATCAGGTCTTGCTGATGCTGGATGAGTTCCCGGCGCTCGGACGCCTGGATTTTTTTGAAACTTCGCTCGCCTTCTTTGCAGGATATGGCGTCCGCGCATTCCTTATTGCGCAGTCTCTGAACCAGGTGGAAAAAGCCTATGGGGACAAAAGCGCCATTCTCGATAATTGCCATATACGGATCGCCTTTGCGACAAATGACGAGCGGACGGCAAGGCGCATCTCCGACATGTTGGGAACCAAGACAGAGCAGCGCCACCAGCGCAATTATGCCGGACACAGACTGGCGCCATGGCTAAACCATGTGATGGTTTCCAGTCAGGAAACCCAACGCGCACTTCTGACTCCGGGGGAAATCATGCAATTGCCCGAGAATGATGCAATCATCATGATTGCAAGCACGCCGCCCATTCGCGCCAGAAAACTCCGCTACTACCGGGACGAAAACCTGATCGAACGTATCGGCGGGATCAAGATCGAAGATGAACCCGACAACTTTTCCTGGACCGGTTCAAACAGTCAGCCCTCCTCGGCGGACACACCGATCGCCGAAGGACGGGCCCATGTCCGTGATGTTTCACGATCAGAGGCCCCTCCTCCGGAACACGACCCGACAGAATTGGGCAGGTCACCTCCAGGACCTGCCCGAAACCTCAAGGGCGTCCGGGATCAGATTGCCCGCTACTATCTGCACTTCGACAATGGACGAAAATTATGAACCGCCAAAACGGCGCCCGACTATCTGTCTCCATATCGGAAACCAACCGGCAAAAGCTCGACCGGCTGGCGACGGAGCAAAATGTCGTCAGAGGCGCAATTGTGGACGAAGCCCTGACCCTGCTTTTTCTGCCACCCGCAGAGCGGCCGGAGGCAATCCTGACGCGGCAGATGTCCCGTGTGGAAAAGGAGGTGGACCAGCTGAATGCCACAACCACATTCCTGACAGACCTGCTGATTGAATTCGTGTTCGAATGGCTGCGAACCCGGTCCGAACCGAAACCGGCTGATCTGGCGGATGAGCGGGCTCGCACTGAACTCGAAGACCTGATGCGCCGGGTGGTCGATCGTACATGTGAGAACATCACCACCTGACGAAGGTGGCGTCAAACAAGCAGATGGAACGCGCTGGCATACTCATCAGACCTGAAAGGCATATGGAATGCCAAGCCTTGAACACAGAGGTCAGACCATATTGCCTGCAATCTATCAGGGCTTACAGTGGCGGTCATGAAGATCACGTCCATATTGCTGACCGGCCTGTCTCTCAGCCTCTGTCTTGCTGCTTGCTCAAACCAGGCTGAAAAACCGTCCTCGCCAGGATATGAGATGGACCGTCAGGCAGACATTGCCGGCACTGCCTCCGTAATTGATGGTGACACAATCGAAATCCATGGTCAGCGCATTCGCCTCTCCGGTTTTGATGCGCCCGAACGAGGCGCCAGATGCGGCGCTATCAATGTCTACCAGAAAGCCTCCTTGGCGCTTGCCGACATGATTGGCATGCATACCGTGACATGTTTTTCGCAAGGAACAGACCGTTACGGACGTATTGTGGCGACATGCTCGGTAAAGGGCGTCGACCTCGGACATGAACTGGTCCGGAAAGGCTGGGCGCGCGATTGGCCGCAATACAGTCAGCGCGCCTATGCAGAAGATGAAGTTTCAGCACGCGCCAACGCCAGAGGCATATGGGGACTGGACTGTCCGGGCGATCTGTGGGGTGAGAGAACCTATGACTGATCTCGCCATGAAGTTTTGATTTCTACTCTGATTTTTATCAATCTCGCCACCTGACGATCATACCGCGACCCGGTTCAACCTCCTCATTCCCGCGACTTCCCGGGGTTCCATTTAACACCAACTGGTCACAGCGCATCACGACTGGAAAAATCTCCTCATTACCAATGAGGACCTTACCCGTTGCCGTCTCCAGGCCAGCCTCCCGCAACCATCGCCCGGCATGCATCCATGCTACGCACGGCTTTTACCGGTCCTGTGCAGGCTGCTCTGGATGCCAGCGACACGATTGAAATTCTTGCCAATGCCGACGGATCGGTCTGGATAGAGCGGACCGGACACGGACTGGTTCGGGCGACAGATTTTCTCGGCGCGCCCGAGCGGGAACGGATCATCCGCCTGGTAGCGTCTTTTACAAAAGAGCCCTGTGATCACTCAACCCCGATCATTTCTACCGAGCTCCCCCACACAGGAGAACGGTTTGAAGGCATTCTTCCGCCGGTGTCGGAAGCGCCCTGTTTCGCAATTCGCAAAGCGACGCAGGATCCGGTGTCCCTGGACAGCTATGTGCAGTCCGGCGCCATCTCGCCCGCGCTTCTGATCGCGCTTCGCAGAGCCCTTCAGGACCGGCTCAATATCGTCATCGCCGGAGGCACCTCTTCCGGAAAGACGACATTCGCCAATGCCCTTCTCGCTGAGCATCAACTCCTGGAAGATCGTATTGTCATTCTTGAGGATACGCGGGAGCTTCGCTGTATCGCGCCCAATGTCGCGCAATTGCGGACCCATCGCTCATCTGTGACGCTTTGCGATCTTGTCCGGTCAACCATGCGCCTGCGACCGGACCGGATCATTGTCGGAGAGGTCCGTGGCGGTGAGGCCCTGGATCTCTTGAAAGCGTGGAACACCGGTCATCCCGGCGGGATCACGACACTGCATGCCAATTCAGCCAATGGCGCCCTCATTCGCCTCGAACAACTGGTTGCAGAAGCCACATCCGGGCTTCCCTACGCGTTGATCGGCGAAGCCGTCGATGTCGTTGTCTTCATGTCGCGCAGCTCAGGCAAGCGGAGGGTGGAAGAGACCCTGCGGGTCCTGTGCTTTGACGAAGACGGATACCGCACCGAGCCACTCGTCGCCCCCAGTTTCACAATCGTTCAATAAGGAGATTTTCAGATGCTCTATAGAACGGTGGACGCCATCCATCGAAGTGTTCAGTGCGGTGTCATCCTGGCAAGTGTCGCGCTGGTTGCGCCGGTCGCACATGCCGCTGGGTCCGGTATGCCCTGGGAAGGACCACTTGATCAGATTCTTCAGTCCATTGAAGGTCCCGTTGCCCGGATCGTGGCAGTGATCATCATTACACTGACCGGATTGACCCTCGCTTTCGGGGAATCGTCTGGCGGCTTCCGCAAACTCATCCAGATCGTATTCGGTCTGTCGATCGCCTTTGCTGCGACCAGCTTTTTTCTGACTTTTTTCTCATTCGGCGGCGGTGCGCTGGTCTGATGACAGAGGGATACGAAATTCCGCTTCACCGGGCGATCGCGGAACCCATTCTTCTGGCGGGGGCCTCGAGAAGCGCAGCCATTGCGATCGGAACGCTCGCGGCAGTCCTCGCACTCGGCCTTCGCCTTTGGTTACCAGGGCTCGGAGTCTGGATCATGGGGCATTCTGCGGCGGTCTTTCTGGCGCGCCTCGATCCGGACTTCATGTTGGTTGCCCTTCGCTCCGCCCGGCACAGGGAACACCTTTCATGCTGAACCTTTCGGAGTACGCCTCCAGGCCCCGCCTGCTTGCTGACTATTTGCCATGGGCCTGCCTGGTCGCCCCCGGTATTGCGCTCAACAAGGATGGCTCTTTTCAGACGACATTCCGCTATCGCGGCCCCGACCTTGAGAGTTCGACCGAAAGCGAACTCGTTGCCACGACCGCAAGGGTCAATAATGTTCTGCGACGGTTCGGCAGCGGCTGGGCCTTGTTTTTTGAAGCCGCGCGCCGACTGGCGGATGATTATGTCGAAGGCCGGTTCAACAATGCCTTTGCCTGGCTGGTCGATCAGGAACGCAGCGCCGCAGCTGAAGAGACTACAGCCAGGTTTGAGAGCGACTATTTCCTGTCTCTGGTCTGGCTCCCCCCCGCAGATGCGAAAGGCCGCGCCGAGCAGGCGCTGATCGAACGCCCGTCCCGTGTGGAAAACGAAGGCTGGCGGCAGAAACTTGAACAATTCGAAACAAGGTCCAGACAGGTCTTTGACCTGCTCTCAGGGTGCCTGTCCGAAATAGCTCCGCTCAGCGATGACGAAACGCTGACCTATCTCCATGCGTGTATTTCGACCCGGCATCACCCGGTCCAAACCCCGGATTTACCCGTCTTCCTCGATGCCATTCTCGCCGATGAGCCCTTCACGGGCGGCCTCGAACCAATGATCGGAGAGGCCCACATCCGGGCGCTGACCCTACTGGGCTTTCCCGGCACGACATTACCCGGCATGCTCGATGCACTTAATCGTCAGGGTTTTGCCTATCGATGGGTGACCCGTTTCATTGCGCTCGACAAAGCCCATGCTGAAAAGCTTCTGTCCAAGAAACGTCGCCACTGGTTTGCCAAACGCAAATCGGTTGGGGTCGTCCTTCGGGAAACACTTTTCAATGAGGCTGCAGGCCTTCTCGACAATGATGCATCCAACAAGGCTGCAGATGTTGACAACGCGCTTCAGGAACTCGGATCGGACCTTGTTTCCTATGGCTACATGACCACGACGCTCATCGTTGCAGACAAGGATGCGCGTGCAGTCGATGAACAGCTTCGCGCAGCAGAACGTATCCTCCATGGCCGCGGCTTCACATCCATCCGGGAAACACTGAACGCCGCAGAGGCCTGGCTCGGATCTCTGCCGGGTCATGTCTATGCCAATGTCCGCCAACCCATCGTTTCCTCACTGAACCTGGCCCACCTCCTGCCTTTGTCCGCCGTCTGGGCAGGTGCTGCTCGCAATGAACACCTGAACGCACCGGCACTTCTGGAAGCCCGAACGGACGGCACGACGCCATTTCGGGTAAACCTGCATGTCGGAGATGTCGGACACACGCTCATCGTCGGTCCAACCGGGGCAGGCAAATCCGTCCTTCTCTCATTCCTGTCTTTGCAGTTCAGCCGTTACATGGATCCGCAGGTCTTTGTGTTTGACAAAGGGCGCTCGATACGCGCCGCCCTGCTGGCGATGGGAGGCACCTATGTCGCCCTGAACAGTTCTGATGCCTCGTCACTTCAGCCTTTAAGGGACATCGATAGCGAGCGTGGGGCGACCTTCGCAACAGACTGGCTGGCGGGTCTTTGCGCCGCCGAGGGTGTCGTCATGACCCCTGACATGAAAGCGGCACTCTGGGACGGGATACAGGCGCTGGCATCGACGCCGGTTGCCGAGCGTACCCTGACCGGCCTCAGCCTGCTCATCCAGTCGCCTGTTCTGAAGGCAGCCTTGCATCCATACACATTGGACGGGCCCTATGGGCGCCTGTTGGACGGCGATGAAGAAACGCTCGAATTCAGTCATTTCGCATGTTTCGAAATGGAAGAGCTGATGCACAGTCCAGGCGCTGTCGCCCCCGTCATCTCATATCTCTTCCACCGGCTAGAAGCAAAGTTTGACGGGCGCCCAACCCTCCTGGTTCTGGATGAGGCCTGGCTCTATCTGGATCACCCGGTCTTTGCATCGCGCCTGCGCGACTGGCTCAAAACACTCCGTAAAAAGAATGTTGCCGTCGTCTTTGCAACGCAATCTCTCACCGACATCGAAACCTCATCGATTTCATCCACTTTGATTGAATCCTGTCCAACCCGAATTTTCCTGCCCAATGACCGCGCACGAGCGCAAGGGCAGTCTGAAATCTATCGCAGGTTCGGCCTCAATGACCGTCAGATCGACATTCTCGCACACGCCCAACCAAAGCAGGACTATTACTACACCTCCCCCCTCGGCGCCCGCCTGTTCGATCTCGGCCTCGGACCAATTGCGCTTTCGGTCTGCGCCTCAGCGTCCCCCGGAGACCAGGCCCTTCTGGAACGCTGCCTGGCAACATCAGGTGCCGGCGGACTGGTCGGAGACTTCCTGCGTCTGAAAGAGCTCGGATGGGCGGCTGACCTTTTGTCAGCCTGGCCTGGTCCAGGCGAAACATCATCCCCTCATGCCAACGCAAAGCCGGAATAGGAGATCCGCCTTGAAACGTCCCTCAGTCTGCGCCGCTCTGTCCCTCTGCATACTGCTGTGCGCCTGTATCGCTCCGCCAGCGACCGCACAGCTGTCTGTCTACGACCCCGCAAACCATGCTCAGAATATTCTGCAAGCCGCGCGCGCCCTGCAGCAAGTCGACCAGCAGGTCGAACAGCTGACTCATGAAATCGATATGCTCGAGAAAATGGCACGCGATCTTGAAACCTTTCCAATGGACGTCAGCCACGCGATCATCCAGGAGCGTATCTCGCGCATCGACGCTCTTCTGCATAAGGCAGAAGGGATTGGCTACGAAATCGGCGAGGTCGAACGCAGATACAATGAGGCCTACCCCGAAACATATGGTGACACGCCGCCTTCTGCGTCGGCGCTCCTCAGAGACGCCCGCGCCCGCTGGGCACAATCGCGAACAGCGCACCGCGACGTGCTGCTCATGGCAGCCGAGATCACCGCAGCAAACCAGTCCAATGCCGGAACTCTGTCTGAGCTCGTTCGCGGAAGCCAGGAGGCTGCAGGTAATCTGCAGGCGCTTCAGGCAGGCAATCAGATCGGTGCGCTCTCAACCGATCAGCTGATCCGTATTGAAACCCTGATGGCGGCCCACTACCGCGCCCGGTCACTTGATGAAGCAAGGCGTCTTGCTGAAGCCACCAGTGCCCGCGCACGCCTCAGAACCTTTCTGGAGAAGTGAGGCATCATGGAAGAGATGGATGTCATCGATCGGTTCCTGGATATTTTTATCTCCTACATCGATTCCGGATTTGGCCTGCTTCAGGGCGATATCGCCTATCTCACATCCACGCTGATCGTAATCGACGTCACACTGGCGGGGCTCTTCTGGGCCCTGTCAGACGGTGCAGACGTTATGTCGGGTCTCCTCAAGAAAGTTCTCTATGTCGGCTTTTTCGCCTTCCTGCTCGGCAATTTCTCTTTCCTGGCCGACACGCTGTTCCGGAGTTTTGCAGGCCTCGGGGTGAAAGCCGGGTCTGCGACCCTGACCGCAGAAGACCTGATGCGACCCGGCTATATCGCCTCAGTCGGGTTCGAAGCCGCCCTGCCACTGATTGAAGACATCGCAGAAATGCTTGGCCCGATCGCCTTCTTCGAAAATTTTGTAATGATTGCCGTGCTGCTGATCGCCTGGGCCGTCATCCTGATTGCCTTCTTCGTGCTGGCCGTCCAGCTTTTCGTTACAATCCTCGAATTCAAACTGACAACGCTCGCCGGCTTCGTACTTGTTCCTTTTGCGCTCTGGAACAAGACCGCATTTCTCGCCGAACGGGTGCTGGGGAATGTCATCAGCTCGGGCATCAAACTCATGGTGCTCGCCGTCATTATCGGCATCGGCTCGACCCTGTTCGGGACAATCACCGACGCTTTTTCCGGTCCGGACGATGTCACTTTGGCGGACGTTATGGGCGCCGTCCTGGCAGCCATCGTTTTTCTCTGGATTGGGATCTCCGGTCCCGGCATTGCCGCCGGACTTGTCACAGGTGCACCTCAACTGGGTGCAGGCTCCCTGGCGGGCACCGCAGCGGCTGTCGGCGCCGGAACCCTGCTTGCTGGCGCTGGTGGCGTCAGCGCTGTGCGGGGCGTTTCAGCCGGGGTTAAAGCCGGCGCCTCGCTCGCGGGCGGCGCCCGGACCGCCTATGACCTCGGCAAGGTCAGATCGGCTCAGACAGGTTGGCGCGGGATCGTCGCCGGGGCGCAAGGCATCGCGTCTGCCGGCGGGGCCGGTCTTCGTAGTCTTGCGGACAGGCCATTGGCAAATGTCAGGTCCGCCTATCGCGAAGGCGCCCGGCAAGCCTTCGGCACGACAGGCGGCTCTGCCGGAACAGGCGATGAGCCGCCAACATCACCTGCGAAACCTGCCTGGGCCCGGCGACTGACGGCAGAGCAGCGATTGCAACATGCCGGCACCCTGGCGGCGCATGCTCTGCGTGATGGTGATCGCGGCATGAGTGGCGCGATCCCTTCCCTGAAAAACGACGAGGACTGAACAGATGATTTTCAAACGCAGCTCGACCCATTACGGGCAGAGCCCGTTTCCCGAAACACCCTACCAGAAAGCCGGTCAGGTCTGGGACGAGCGAATAGGCTCTGCACGCGTCCAGGCGAAAAACTGGCGAATAATGGCGCTCGGCCTCCTTGGTGTTGTGATATTCACCTCCGGCGCACTCGTCTGGAAGAGCCTGCAATCAACCGTCACGCCTTATGTGGTTGAAGTCGACGAGATGGGCGCCGTGCGTGCCATCGGACCGGCCATGGCGACTTACAAGCCGGATGATGCTCAGATTGCTCACCACCTTGCAAACTTTATCGAGTATCTGCGAAGCCTTTCCATCGACCCGGTCGTCGTTCGACAAAACTGGCTGAAAGCCTATGATTTTGTCACCGACAAAGCTGCCATCACCCTGAATGAATATGCCCGGGACAATGATCCGTTTGCCGACATCGGCAGAAAATCGCGTGCGGTTGAAGTGGTCTCGGTTGTCCGTGTTTCCGATGACAGCTTCCAGGCGCGCTGGGTCGAAAAAACCTATGAAAACGGCGCGCTGACGATCGCCCGGCGCTACACCGGCCTGTTCACCCTGATTCAGGATCCGCCGCACGACGCTGAAACCCTTCGCGTCAATCCACTCGGAATATATGTCCACAGCCTCAATTGGGGCGAAGATCTTGTCACAGGAGACAACAAATGATCCGCCCTCCGCTTAACGTTCTCGCCTGCCTGCTTGCCTCCGCCTGCGCAACATCTCCGGAAACCTATTCCGGCCCGCCTGAGCGGCAGGACTTCGTTGCTGCAGCGCTCAATGCCGACACGCCGGAACGCCCCGTCAAAATTGTGGAGACAGCAATACCACTTCCTCTGCCCGGCCAGCTGAAACCCCTCGACCCCTCGCCTGCTGCAACAAGCCTGCCTGCCGCTGAAATCATTGCGAAGGGAACGCACGCGGCCCGGCTCGAACCGACGGCTGATGGCTATTTCAACGCGATACATGTCTATCCTTATACAGAAGGGGCGCTCTACTGCCTCTATGCCAGCCCGGGACAGGTGTCCGATATCGCTCTCCAACCCGGAGAAACACTGGTTTCGGTATCTGCCGGTGATACTGTGCGCTGGGTGGTTGGTGACACCTCATCCGGATCAGGTAATGATACCCGGACCCATATTCTGGTGAAGCCCGTCGCCTCCGGCCTCACCACAAACCTCATGATCGCAACAGACAGGCGGACCTATCATCTGGAGCTGACCAGTCTCGAAACCAGCTATATGGCTGCCCTGTCCTGGCGCTATCCAGCCGATGAGTTGGCCATTCTGACATACCGCAATGAAAGCGCCCGGTCACGCCAGGCAGAATCGGTCTCGCCCAGCCTCAACCTCAGCGACCTGAACTTCGACTATCGCATTGAAGGCGACAGGCCAGACTGGCGTCCGGTCCGGGTGTTCGATGACGGACGACAGGTCTTTATTCAGATGCCGGCAGATCTTGCAATGACAGATGCTCCGCCGCTCTTTGTTCTCGGCAGGAAAGGCAACGCCGAACTCATCAATTATCGTATTCGCGGCTCATACTATATTGTCGATCATCTCTTCCAGGCAGCGGAACTCCGCCTCGGCACAACGCCGCAGACCGTTGTACGTCTGCGCAGAGGCAAGGAGCCAGCCGGCTTTGCCGTTTTGTTCGGTGACCGGAAATGAGTGAACCTCCGCTCTTCCCGAAACAATCCGACACGTTGAAACTCAAGGCAAAGATCCGTCCCGTCACACGCATCAATCGCAAGGTCCTCATGGTAGGTGCAGCAATCTGTGTTCTGGGAATTTTTGCCGCTGTCTCGGTTGCCTTCGCGCCGCCCGGAAGTCTTGAGACGGCCGATCATACAGAGCTCTTCAATACCGTTACCAAACGTACACCCGATGGTCTGACGGAATTGCCCGCCTCTTATGCGAACTGGAACCCGGAGATCCCCCGGCTCGGCGCCCCGCTCTCCGGCGATCTTGGCGCCACCGTGGTGGCCGAAGAGCAGGAATGGGGATTGCAGCCCGAATGGCAGGTTCCGCCTGATCCGGACTTCCGGCCATCACAGGAAGACGAGGCCGCCCGCGCCCGAAGGCTCACAGAAGCAAAACTTGCAGACCAGGCACTCAAAGCGGGGGTCTTTTTCGACGTGTCCCTGCAGAGTCCGATGCCGGATCACCAATCACCCGGCCGAATGAGCGAGCCATTCGGCTCAGAACTGCTGGCGCTTGCTTCACGCGCCGGAGATACTTCAGCCCGCCGCAGCCCGGATGCGAATACCAATTTGCAGGATCGGAAGATCGCATTTGCTGACAGCCATGCCGATGATGACATTTACAATCCTCATGGCGTCGAAATGCCCGCCTCCCCCTTCCAGCTGATGGCCGGATCGCTGATTTCGGCCTCCCTGGTGACCGGCATCAATAGTGACCTGCCCGGAACAGTCATCGCACAGGTGACCCAGCCGGTGTATGATTCCATATCCGGCAACCACCTCCTCATCCCGCAGGGGTCCCGCCTGATCGGTCGCTATCAGTCAGAAATCTCTTTCGGCCAATCACGTGCACTTCTCGTCTGGGACAGGATATTGTTCCCGGATGGACGCTCGATCCGGATCTCAGAGCCGGGCGCAGATGCAGCCGGCGCCGCAGGGCTCTCTGATCGAACAGATAATCACTGGAACAAGGTCCTGGCCGCAGCGGGTCTGGCAACAATACTCGGAATGGGCGCTGAATTCGGCAAGGATGATGATGGCCTTGAACGCGCCATCCGGCGTGGGTTTGGCGATAGCATTTCCGATGCCGGTCAGCGGGTCGTTGATCGAAATCTCTCCATCCAGCCAACGCTTCGAATTCGTCCCGGCTGGCCTGTCCGCATCCTGGTGACCCGCGATATCATTTTCGAGCCATTCGAGTGACAATAGCCGCGACGCCCTGACTCTGGACGCAGCGCAACAGTCAGAATAAGTCTCCCTCCGATAAGAGGAGACACCGGATGTACCAGATTGCACCGATGAGCGAAGACCAGGAAGCCATCAAGGCGGCCGTCGAGAAGACACTGGAGCCGTTCGACGACGAATACTGGGGCACAGTGGACGAAACCGGCAACTGGCCGGAAGAGTTCTGCGATGCCATGGCCAAGGGCGGCTGGCTCGGCATCGCCTTCCCGGAAGAATATGGCGGCGCAGGCCTTGGCCTCACTGAAGCGGCGCTGATGATGCAGACTGTCACCCGCACAGGTGCAGGATTCTCAGGCGCCTCGGCGATCCACCTCAACATTTTCGGGCCGAAGCCGCTGGAAAAGTTCGGCAATCCCGAACTGAAGCAGGAGAGCCTGCCGAAGATCATCTCTGGCGAGGAGAAAATGTGCTTCGCCGTGACCGAGCCGAATTCCGGCCTCGACACGTCCAGCTTGGAGACCCGGGCCGAGCGCACGAACAATGGCTATGTCATCAATGGCCGCAAGATCTGGACGACCGGCGCCCAGCGCGCCGACAAGATCCTGATCATCGCGCGCACCACGCCGAAGGACCAATGTGCGAAGCCGCATCTCGGCCTGTCGCTCTTCTACACCGATCTTAACCGCAATCGGATCGAAGCAAACCCCATCCCGAAAATGGGCCGCAAGGCGGTGGAGTGTAACACGCTCTTCATCGACAATCTCGAAGTGCCGAAGGAGCATCTGATCGGCGAGGAAGGCGCAGGCTTCAAATACCTGCTGCAGGGCCTGAACCCCGAACGCGTGCTGTTCGCTGTGGAAAGCGTCGGCCTCGGCTTCGCCGCGCTGGAGCGCGCCGCACGCTATGCCAATGAGCGCGTTGTGTTCGGCCGCCCGATTGGCCAGAACCAGGGCATCCAGCATCCGCTGGCGAAATCATGGGCGGAGCTCTCCGCCGCCGAACTCCTCGCCTACAAGGCCGCCGGCCTTTACGACAAGGGCGAGGAATGCGGCGCCGAAGCCAATGCCTCGAAATATCTCGGCACCGAAGCCGGCTTCCGCGCCTGCGAGACAGCCGTGCTCACCCATGGCGGCATGGGCTATGCGAAGGAATACCATGTCGAGCGCATGATGCGCGAAGCGATGCTCGCCCGCATCGCCCCGGTCAGCCGCGAAATGATCCTGAACTTCATCGCTGAACGCGTGCTGGGCCTGCCGAAGAGTTACTAGGCCAGCAGGGACTACATCTCGTCGGCCTTCTTCATGTGCTGGAAGAATTCTTCCTTGCTGTTGGTGCGGGGATAATCGCCTGTCGGCACCGGCACGCCGAGAAAGGCGCAAAGCGGTTCCCAGCCGTCTTTGGCCGAATGGACGAGCAGGCGCTCGGCGGGGATCGCGGCTTTCACGGCGGCTTCGTGCTGGTGGAAGGCCTCGATCAGCTCTTCCTTCGTCTTTGCGCCGCCGAAGCTGCGCTCCAGCACCTTGCTGACCATTGTGAACCATTCCACGGCCTGCGACGGCCAATTCTCCGGCGCCCAGACGGTAGCAAGGATGGTCTCGGAAATGCTGCCATACCAGCTCTCGGCAGATCGCGAAGAGAGGATGATCTTCGCATCCGGATAGTAATCCGCCAGCTCCTTCCAGAACGCCGCCGAGGGCCAGTCGACGGCCGAGTTGTAGCCCTTGTAGATGGCGTCGAAGTCCGGCTTGCCGGCCAGCGCATCGTTCCACAGCGGCACCTGTTTCTCGCCATTCTCGATCACTTCGATCATGTGGTGGCACGGCCCGAAGCCCAGTTGCTCGAGCGCGAGTTTGAGGGACATCGTCCCGGTCCGGCCGAAGCCGGCACTGATTGCCTTGAGTGTCACATCATTCTCCCTGAGCCCGGTTGATCCGGAACTGTTTCAACAGCGCTGGCACAATTGCCCTGCGCAAGACAGACACGCCCTAGTGCCGCGGAACCCGGCCGCGGATGCGGTCGAACCCGGCCTTCACATTGTCGAAGCGCTCCATGATGGCAGGCTCGAACTCATTGTCGGTGAAGATGTAGGCCCAATTGCCTTCAATCCCCTCACGGACAAGCTCACCCACATAAAGCGGATCGATGCCATGGGCGATCGCGTCACGTGCCATCTGGGCGAATTCGGAATGGTCGAGATCTGCACTCTGACCCGTAGTGTCCCGCGCGCCGGCAAAGCGGGCCGGCACATTGCGCGAGGAATCCATGATCTTTGTCCGGATGAAACCAGGACACAGCACAGACACGCCAATACCCCGCGGCTCCAGTTCCGTCCGCAGGCCTTCACTCAAGGCAACGACGCCGAACTTGGTGACATTGTAGGGCGGGTTCGTGACCGGCAGAAAGCCCGCAATCGACGCCGTCGAAACGATCTGCCCGCCTTCGCCATGCGCCTCAATCAGAGGCCCGAAGATCTCGATCCCCCACACGACCGACATCAGGTTCACCCCGATGGTCCAGTTCCAGCCTTCATCAGTCCATTCGCCATAGCGTCCGCCCCCGCCCACGCCGGCATTGTTAACCAGAATATCCACGCGGCCATAGCGCTCCATCGCCGCGTCGGCGGCAGCCTGTAGCTGGTCTTTCAGGGAGACATCCGCGATCACGCCGTCGACATCGGCATTGGTCTGCTTCAGCCCGCTGATGGCGTCATCCAGCGCGTCTTTCTCGATGTCGCACATCATCACCTTCACGCCGGCCTGCGCCAAAGCGGTGGTGATGCCGAGCCCAATGCCGGATGCGGCCCCCGTTACAAAGGCAACCTTGCCTGCCAGATCTTTCATGATGTCCTCCCGGTATTTTGTTATGCCGGGAAGCATGCGCCCGCCCTGCCAAACCGGCAAGACCAGACTGAGGGAATTTCAGAAGACCACCGCCGCGAAACCAACGGCTTACGCGACGTCGCGCTGCGATCCTTCCAGCAATTCCCGGTAAGTCGGGAAACGCTTTTCGCCAATGAGGTAGGCGTGCAGCTCACGCGCCTCCAGCGGCGGGGCATAGAGGTAGCCCTGTACCAGGCGGCACCCGGCACTGCGTGCAATCTCCAGCTGTTCGCTGGTTTCAATGCCTTCGATGATGCACTCGATCGACAGCGACCGGCAGAGATGCTGGATCGTGGCGACAAGACCCAGGCCACGTGCAGTCGTGTTGATGGCTGCGCCGAAGCTGCGGTCGATCTTCACAATGTCGAATTCCAGTTCCTGAAGGTAGCGCAGCGAGGAATACCCCGTACCGAAATCGTCGAGCGCGATCTTCAGGCCCATGAAGCGGAACTTCATGAGATTGTAGCGCGCTTCTTCCATGTCGTTCAGAAGGGAGGATTCCGTCACTTCCAGAACCAGGCGATGGCGCACGGTTTCCGGTTCTGCCAGGATCATTGCCACCAGCGCATCGCTCGTCTCGCGGCTGATGATATCCTGCGCGGACAGGTTCACCGACATGGACGGCAGTTCCGGCCAGTGGCGCAGATGGTCCAGTGCCTTGCGGACCACGACTCGGGTCAGCTGCTGGGTCATGCCCATCTTCTCGGCAATGGCCACGAATTCGAGCGGCGGCACAGATCCTAGCTCCGGACTGTCCCAGCGGGCCAGCGCTTCGCACCGGGTCACCTCGCCTTCAGTGGAGTTCACGATGGGCTGGAAGACAAGACGCAGTTCGTTGTCGAGGTCGGCCTTCTTGAGCGCCTGGTGCACGACAGCTTCACGTAGCTGCGTTTCGGCATGGCTGGCCGAAAATTCAACCGCCTGCCCCACCTTGTGCTCCTTGGCGCGGAACAGCGCAAAGTCTGCCTGCTCCATCAGGTCGTGAGCAGTCTGCACCGGGAAGGAACGCGAGGAATAGCCGACCGAAGCCGATACGCGGCTGATATCCTTGTTCGGCAAGCGAACAGGCTCGTTCATGGCGTTGACGATCTGCTGGGCGATGCGTTTGGCGTCTTTCTGGCTCACGGTCTTTGGCAGGATGTATGCAAACTCATCCCCGCCGAGACGCGACACGCTCGCCTTGTCACCCAGCACGCGTTTCAGGCGGCGGGCCGTCTCCACCAGCACGGCGTCGCCCGCCGTATGGCCGAACACGTCGTTGATCGGCTTGAACCCATCCAGGTCAATCAGGCCGATAACCGGAAGCATTTTATCTGTCTTCGGATCATATGCGGCCTCAACATCGATGAAGAACTGCCGCCGGTTTGGCAGGCCGGTCAGCATGTCGGTCAACGCCATGGACTCGTTGGTATGGGCCAACTCCGACGAACGGCGGTTTTCCGCATTCAGCCGGTTGAGCAGCACGACCGACTGGGCCAGGCGCAGCTTGTAGGTCCGCGAAGCCAGGAAGAACACAAGGTAGGTGACCCCCAGCTGCATGGTCGCATAGAAATAAAACCGCTCACTCCAGTCGAAGAACAGCACACAGAAAACGCCGAGCGTCATGAACAGGCACACGCCGACCAGCCTCGGCCGGGAAATGGCACAGATCGTCGAAGACGCCCCCGTGAAGGCCGTGAAGAAGGACAGGTAAAGCCGTTCCTGACTGTCGCCATACGGCAGAAGCGCCCAGACCCAGATTCCCAGGATGAGAAACAAGGCGGCCGTGAGCACTTCGACCTGTTTGAGTTTAACGCGCGCCTCGTCCGGATGCTCCAGCCGGCTATTGCCGAATTTCCAGAAAGAGAGGCGCACAGTGCTGAGTGCAACAAAAATAACCGGGACACCCAACGTCAGGAAATCCGGGGCATTGCCAACGAAGGTCGCACCGAGCGCGACGGCAGCGACCGTCAGCATCATGTAGAGTGCGGGAATATTCTGCGAGATGGCCCGCAGCTGCTCCATCATCACAGCTTCTTCCGGCGTGCGCGCGTTCTGAAGCATCGTCCGGTACGCGTTGATGTTGGTTCTTTTGAGCATGTTCTCCGCCCGTTTGGTCTCCCCTGACTAGACGGGAAACCCTAATCTTCGGTGGATTCCGGGCGCGAATTTGCGGGCTTGGTTAAGCATCTGTTTAACATGTCGCACTGGCCCCGCCCTATCTCGCCGGAACCTGGCGCGATCTGTTGCCGCCACTGCGGGACCTGCCAGCCAATCCAACGGGTTTCTGGCCGCTGCAGGGTGGCGTCATGTCATTCCTGCCTGCCCCCTCTTGCCGTGGGCGCGGCCCGCGCTAAAACCGCTGCCATGACTGACCAGCTTCCTGACCGCCTCTGCGTCGACCCCGACAGCCCGTTCCACGATCCAGAGCTCCTCCAGAAGGAGATCGGTGTGCGTTTCAACGGCACGGAAAAAACCAATGTCGAGGAGTACTGCATCTCCGAAGGCTGGATCAAAGTCGCCGCCGGCAAGGCGCTCGACCGCAAGGGCAAGCCCCTGACCCTGAAACTGAAAGGCCAGGTCGAGGTCTGGATCAAGGACGCCAGCGAGGGCTGAAGCCCCTTCCGGATTCTGCCAACTCGCCGTAAGCTCCCTTCAGGGAGGGCCCCTCATGGCGATATTCATTCTCGGTCTGGTGATCTTTTTCGGCGCGCACGTCTTTTCGGCTGTGCGGTCGCGGGAACCGGGCAAGGATCTCAAGAAGAAGATGGGATACGGGCCCTTCATGGGGACCTATACCTTCGTCTCCATCATCGGCTTCTTCCTCATCTGTGTCGGCTTCAACGAGACCCGCGGCATGGGTCTGGTCTATTCCCCGCCGAGTTGGGGCAAGCACGTCAATTTTGCCCTTATGCCGCCGGCCTTCATTCTGATCGTGGCCTCGCAGCTGCCGGTTGGCCGGATCAAGAAATGGGCGAAGCACCCGATGCTGGTCGCCGTGAAGCTGTGGGCGTTCGGGCACTTCTTCGCCACCGGCCAGCTGAACGCCTTCCTCCTGTTCACTGCATTCCTCACCTTCGCCATCTTCGACCGGGTCATGGTGAAACGCCGCGGTGATACCGGACCTGCCCCGGATGCGCCGACCAAACTGTGGCCCGATGTGGCTTCGGTCATCGGTGGCATCGTGCTTTATGTGGCGTTTGTGGGCTACCTGCATGCAGCCCTGATCGGCGTTCCGGTGGTCATGCCGGGCCGCTAGCAGGTCCGCCAACCAAACCGGGGCGCCAGCGCCATTGCGGCAAGACCGATGGGGAATAGCGCACCCCGACGGATATCGAAGGAAGCCAGGTACTCATCCAGCGGCTGGCGCAACAGGCCGAGGGCGAAACCGCTTTCGATCAAGAGCAGCACCGCAACACCGCCCAGTCCAACAGTCCAGGTGTCCGTCCGGAAACCGATCCCCCGGCCAGATCTGTATCCGAGAAAGCAGATGGCGCTGGTCACCAGCGGAAACTCCAGCCAGTGGGCCTCCGGATCCCCCAACCACGGCATGAAAACAAGCTCCCGCAGAGCGCCGAAAAAGAAGCCGACCACAAAAGCAGCAGCGCCATAAACCAGAGCCAGTTTCCATGTTCTGTGTCGCATCGCCGTGTTTTGGCTCCCAGATAACTTCCTTGTAATCCCAGAAGGAATTCTTGCCCGCACCTGCCGGAGCGGATAAGCCGCTGCGCATGTCAAAGCAAACTGAGATCACCCGCAAGACCGTCAAGGACATCGCCAGAGCCAAGGGCGGTACGCCGCTGGTCATGCTGACGGCCTATGACGCGCCGATGGCCGAACTGATGGACCCGCATGTGGACATGCTGCTCGTCGGCGACAGCCTCGGCATGGTCGTCCATGGCCTGCCCTCCACCGTCGGCGTGACGATGGAAATGATGATCCTGCACGGCCAGGCCGTGATGCGCGGCTCGCAGCAGGCCTTCGTCGTCGTGGATATGCCCTTTGGCAGTTACGAAACCAGCGAGGACCAGGCCTTCCTGAACGCGGTACGGATCATGAAGGAAACCGGCTGCCAGGCAGTGAAGATCGAAAGCGGCGCCTATGCCGCCAAGCAGATCGCGCACCTGGTCGAGCGCGGCATTCCGGTCATGGGTCATGTCGGCCTGCGCCCGCAGGCGATCAATGTCGATGGCGGCTTCCGCGCCAAGGGCCGGACCGAAACCGAGCGCGAGATCGTCATCAATGAAGCCCGCGCGGCCGACCGCGCCGGCGCTTTCGCCATCGTCATCGAAGGGGTCGCAGAAGACCTGGCGGCGGAAATCACCGCAGAAGTCAGCTGCCCCACGATCGGCATCGGCGCCTCAGCTGCCTGCGACGGGCAGGTCCTGGTTGCGCAGGACATGCTGGGCCTGTTCGACTGGGCGCCAAAATTCGTCCGCCGCTACGCCGACCTGCGCACCGAGACGGAAACCGCCGTGAAAGCCTATGCCGACGACGTCCGGGCCCGCAAATTCCCCGGAAAAGCTGAAACCTACAGCCTGCGAAAACCTTGACCAGAACAGCGCTGGCACATTGCAGCCAGCGGCGGCGACGTCTAGGTTCCCGCCAGAATTGTGAACCCCGACCGGAGCGGCCCCTTGAGCGACATTTTTGAAGAAGTCGACGAAAGCCTTCGCCAGGACAAGATCGAGACTATCTGGAAGCGCTATCGCCTCTTTGTCTATGGCGGTGCAGCACTCCTGATCGGTGCGGTCGCCCTGAATGAATTCGTGCTTCATCCGCACTTCGCTGAAGTCCGCGCCGAACGGGCGAAAGCCTTCGAGCAGGCAACAACGCAACTGGCAGACGGCGACTATACCGATGCCGAAGCCGGCTTCCGCGAACTGGTGAGCGAGGAATCGAGCCTGTCGCCGCTGGCGGCAAACTTTCTGGCCCAGACCCTTTATGAAGGCAGCGGTGACGCTGCTGGCGCCACAGAAGTACTGGCGACTTCCGGCAAGGCAGACGGAACGCCCTTCGAGCGCGCCGCGCTGCTGAAGGCCGCCTATGCCAAGGCCGATACCGTTTCGCTGGCAGAGCTGGAAACCCTGCTGGGCGATCTGAAAGAAGAAGAGTCCGGCCTCGGCGCCCTCGCCCGCGAACTGATCGCTGCGAAGGCCTATGCCGAGGGGGACCCAGCCCGGGCCCGGACTGCCTATAACCGGCTGAAGTTCGATGCTGCTGCGCCGCAAGGCGTCGTCCGGCGGGCAGAGATTGCCCTCGCGGCGATCCCGATCCCGGAAGAAACAGCCATCGAGACACCTGCTGAAGCGGCAGCCCCTACCGAGCCGTCCGAAACCACCGAGGAGACCGGTCAATGACCCCTACCCGCAAGTTCCTGCTGGCCGGAGCCGCACTCGGCTTCCTTGGCCTGACGGCCTGCTCCAGCCTGCCCAGCTTCAATTTCGGAAACAACAAGGCAAAGGAACTGGCCGAGGCCGAAAAAGCCGGACGGATCACCATGGTCCTGTCGGATACCGAGCTTGAGGCCAATCCGGAACTCGCCACTGAAACCATCAACCTGCCGCCTGCGCAGGACGTCACGGCCTGGCCCCAGGCCGGCTCGAATGCCGAAAAGGTGATCGGGCACATCAAGGCCGCGGAGACGCTGTCGGTTGCCTGGCGCAATGGTGTCGGCAAGGGTTCCGGCAAGAAGTCGGCAATCTCCACGCCGCCGGTCGCCAGCGAGACGACCGTGTTCACACTCGATTCCGAGCAGGCTGTGGTCGCAACCGATCTGGCAAGCGGCAACACGAAATGGCGCAAGAAGCTGAAAGGCCTGACCAAGCGCGACAAGGCCGCGCTCGGCGGCGGTCTTGCTGTCCAGGGTGACTCCCTGATCGTTGCCAGCGGCTTCGGTTATGTCACTGCGCTCGATGCCAATACGGGTGAAGAAAAGTGGAAGAACACACTGAGCGCACCGATGACGGGCGCGCCGACCATCAAGGATGGCCGAATCTTCGTCGAGTCCAACAATAACGAAATCTACGCCCTGTCGATGGACAGCGGCGAAATCGAATGGTCCGATCAGGCAATCTCCGAAACGGCCCGCGTGCTGGGCAGCCCCAGCCCCGCCGCCGTGGAAGACTTTGTGATCGCGCCTTTCTCTTCCGGTGAAGTCATCGCCTATCTCGCCTCGAATGGCCGCCGCCTGTGGACGGATGCCATTTCCAGCGCCGGGCGGTTCACCCCTATTTCCGAGATCAATGACATCGGCTCACGTCCGGTGCTCGCTGGCGGGCTCGTCTATGCTTCCAGCCAGTCAGGCATCACGATCGCCATCGATGGCCGCAGCGGCCAGCGCATCTGGTCCAAGCAGATCGGCTCGGTCCAGCCTCCAGCCGTCACCGGCGAGCATATGTTCGTACTCGGAACGGATGGAAAACTTGCCTGCCTCAACTCCTCCTCGGGCGAGGCCTACTGGGTTGTTCAGCTGCGCCAGTTCGAAAAGCAGGAAAAGAAGAAAAAGCGCATCTCCTATTCCGGTCCGATCGTCGCATCCGGCCGGGTCCTGGTCGTCTCATCGACCGGACACCTGCTCGCTTATTCGCCGCAAACCGGCGAAGAAGTTGGCTCTCTCAAACTGGGTGACCGCGTTTACCTCGAACCCATCGCCGCTCAGGACAAACTCATTGTTCTGACGGATGATGCCAAACTGATCGCAATCAAGTAAGGGGCGGCGCCGGCAGGCGCGAACCCCGCTTATGTTACGGGCCTGCCATGCCGCTCAAACTCGCCATTGTCGGACGTCCGAACGTCGGAAAGTCCACGCTCTTCAACCGGCTCGCCGGCAAGAAGATTGCGCTCGTCGATGACCAGCCGGGCGTCACCCGCGACCGCAAGGAGGCCGAGGGCAACCTCGCCTCGATGCCGTTGATCCTGATCGATACGGCCGGCTATGAAAGCGTCCATGATGACAGTCTGGAATCCCGCATGCGCGCCCAGACCGAGGCCGCCATCGCAGAAGCAGAGCTGTGCCTTTTCCTGGTCGATGCACGTGTCGGTATCACGCCGGACGACGAAAACTTCGCTCAGCTGCTCCGCAAATCCGGACTGCCAATTGTTCTGGCGGCGAACAAGGCGGAAGGCCGCCAGGGCGAAGCGGGCGTAATGGAAGCCTGGTCGCTTGGCTTCGGTGAGCCAATCGGCCTGTCAGCAGAGCATGGCGAAGGCTTTGCCGAACTCTTCGACGCCATCCGCCGCGCGCTCGGAGAAGAAGCCTTCGAGAAGGCGATGGAGGAGCCGGAGCCCGACTATGCGCGCGGCGGCGGCGAAGACATTCTCGAAAAGCTCGCCCATATCGACATCGACGATGAAACGCTCTCCGACGACGACCTCGTCGCGGCCATCGAAGAAGCCGATGTCGATGTGGAACCGGAACCGCCGCGGGCCGACAAGCCCGTCAAGCTCGCCATTGTCGGTCGCCCGAATGCCGGCAAATCAACCCTGATCAACCAGCTCCTGAAGTCCGACCGCCTGCTGACAGGCCCAGAAGCCGGCATCACACGCGACTCCGTCATGCTCGACTGGGAGTGGGAAGGCCGCCGCATTCGTCTCGTCGATACGGCTGGCCTGCGCCGGAAGAGCAAGGTGCAGGAACGGCTGGAACGCATGTCCACGGCCGAAACCATCCGTTCCCTGAAATATGCTGAGATCGTTGCGCTGGTGATGGATCCGCACGATGCACTCGAAAAGCAGGACCTGCAGATCGCAGACCTCTGCCTGCGTGAGGGGCGCGGCCTCGTGCTTGTCGTGTCCAAGTGGGACACGGTGAAGGATCAGGACGGCGCCGCCCGGCACATCCGCGACATTGCCAACCGGCTGATGCCGAACGCCGGCGGTGCGCCGGTCGTCTTTCTCTCCGGCCTGACCGGCAAGCATGTCGAACGGCTGATGCCGGCGGTGCTGCAGGTTCACAAGGACTGGACGGCGCGCGTGAAGACCGGCGACCTGAACCGTTGGCTGCGCCACACGATCGAGCGCCATCCGCCTCCAGCCGTTCAGGGCAAGCGCATCAAGCCGCGCTACATGGCTCAGATGAAATCACGCCCGCCGACTTTCGTGCTGATCGCCTCGCGCGGCGACCAGATGCCGGAAACCTACAAACGCTACCTGATCAATGAGCTGCGGAGCGATTTTGACCTGCACGGCGTGCCGATCCGCTTGTTCGTGCGTCAAGGCAAGAACCCCTATGCCGACAGGCCAGCCGGATTCCAGAAGCCGCCTTCGAAAAAAGGCAGCAAGCGCTGAGATCCCGCACACCAGAATGTTATTCGTCTGACAGCGCCTGCTTTTATAAGCAGGGGCAACCGTCAGAAGGAGCCGCGGCATGAACCAGATTCAGGACATCGTAAAAACCTATTATGGCGAAACGCTCTCCGGTTCGAACGATCTGAAAACCGACGCCTGCACCACCGCCGACCGCCCGCCCCCACATGTCTCTGAAGCCCTCGCGGCGGTGCATGACGAGGTCGCGGCGAAATACTATGGCTGTGGCCTGGCCATTCCGACCGTGCTGGAAGGCCTGAAAGTGCTCGACCTTGGCTGCGGCGCCGGACGCGACGTCTTTGCGCTGGCGAAGCTGGTCGGCCCGGGCGGCCACGTGACTGGCGTCGACATGACCGACGCGCAGCTGGAGACCGCCCACGCGCACGAGGCCTGGCACGCCGAACAGTTCGGTTATGACACGCCGAACACAAGGTTCGTGAAAGGCTATCTTGAAAAGCTCGGTGAGCTGGACCTGGAGCCCGGCTCTTTCGACCTGATCATTTCCAACTGCGTCATCAATCTCTGCACTGACAAGCCGGAAGTCTTCCGCCAGGCACACCGCCTGCTGAAACCCGGCGGGGAACTCTATTTCTCAGACGTCTATGCTGACCGGCGTATCCCGGCCGATCTTGCCGCCGATCCGGTGCTCTATGGCGAGTGCCTGTCCGGCGCGCTTTATTGGGGGGACTTCCAGTCTATCGTGAAAGCCGCCGGCTTCACGGATCCGCGCACGGTGAACCATCGCCGTCTCGGCATTATCGACCCGGTCCTGAAGGACAAGCTCGGCCCGATCCGGTTCGCCTCGGTCACCGCCCGACTCATCAAGCTGGAGGGTCTGGATGCCGCGTGTGAAGACTACGGTCAGGCTGTCATCTACAAAGGCGGCATACCCGGCATGGAGCAGGTGTTCGTGCTTGACGCGGAACACAGTATCGAAGCCGGCCGCGTCTTTCCTGTCTGCGGCAATACGCTGGCGATGCTGATGGACACGCGCTTTGCGCCCTGGTTCGACGTGATCGGTGACGGCGCCGCGCACTACGGCTTGTTCCCTGGGTGCGCTGCGCCAGACGTGTTTGCAGCCACGACCGCAGACGAAGCTTCGGCCTCCCCTGGCGGCTGCTGCGGCTGATCCCTCCATAACAGGTAATCCTCGGGGTTGCCTTCTTTTGAGATTTTATATAGATATCTATATATTATCATGAAAGGAGGCCGTGATGCTTTCCCGGCGCGCACTTCTGGTCACTGGCGGTGCCAGTATTCTTGTCCTCGGCGGCGGTTATGCCGGCCTCTCAGCCATGAGCAATATCGCGCCCGCGCGGGAGCCATGGCAGCAAGCAACACAAGGGTTCGGAGACGCCCGCCTGAATGCGGCGGCCTACGCCATTCTTGCGCCAAGTCCGCACAACCTTCAGCCCTGGATGATCCGGCTGGAAGGAGAAGACAGTCTGACCCTGTTCTGTGATCTGGACCGCCGCCTGCCGGAGACAGATCCGCCAGACCGGCAGACCACGATCGGCCTTGGCGCATTTCTGGAACTGTTACGGCAAGCGGCCGCCGAACAGGGCCACAGGCTGGAAATCACCAAATTTCCTGAAGGTGAGCCTGGCGTCCGGCTGGACGAGCGCCCCATCGCGCATGTGCGTTTTGTTGAAGATGCCGATGTCGAACGCGATCCTCTGTTCGGCTATGCGCTGCGGCGGCGTACAGCCCGCGCGAAATTCGACCCGGGCCGTCCGGTGCCTTCCGACAGGCTGGCCGCCCTGATGGAAATCTCGACCGCCCAGCCGGACCTCGAAGCGATGAAGGTGGATGCAAGCAGCGATCCGGAAACCGCCAACTGGCTGAAAGACGTCTGCAAGCGCGCATGGGAAATCGAATTGCGCAAACCCGAGACATGCCGCGAGAGCGCCGACCTCACCCGTATCGGAGCTGAACAGATCAATACCAGTCCTGATGGCATTTCCCTTTCAGGCCCGATGATGGAAGCCTACCGCATGACCGGTATCCTGACGCAGGACAGCATGGGCGAAACCGGCTCGTCCGCATGGAATTCAACCCTGTCCATGTACAATGGCCTGATCGAGAGCGCGCCGACCTTCCTCTGGTTCACGACGCCCGGTAACTCACGTGCCGAACAGCTGGACAGCGGCGCCGTCTGGATCCGACTGCAACTGGCCGCAGCGGCTGTCGGGGTCGGTTTCCAGCCGCTTTCCCAGGCGCTCGAAGAATACAGCGAAATGGCCGGGCCTTTCTCTGAAATCCATGAACGTTTCGGCGTCACGCTGCCAGGCCGGATGCAGGGCCTGTTCCGGCTCGGCTATGCAGGCGGGCAAGCGCCTTCCCCGCGCTGGCCGCTTGAATCGCGGATCATCGCATGAGCCGGCCGGCCGGGCTCGCCGGAGACCCTTTGGAATTTGCGGTGATGACGGAGATTTCCATCATCGCTCATCTCGCCGATAACGCCTTCGCCCGACGCCTGCCCGATGGTCTGACAACGGCGCAGTTCGCCGTGCTGAACCATCTGTTACGGCTGGAGACCCAACAGACGATCGGAGAACTCGCGCGCGGGCTTCAGGTGTCGCAGCCGACCATGTCGTCCACCGTGAAAAAGCTGGAAGAAAAAAGGCTCGTGACACTGGTTCCTGATCCGGACGACCGACGCATCCGGCGGGTCTCTGTCAGCCCTGCTGGCACGAAGGCCCGGAACAAGGCCGTGAAAGCACTTGATGCGACGAAAAGCGAACTGGCGGTCCTGTCACAGAAGGAATGGAAGCAGCTGCTGCCCTTGCTGAACAGGCTGCGGGTTGCGCTCGATTCGGCGCGCTGAGCCCTATTCTTCCGTCCGGTCGACAGTGCCCCTCAGGGACTTGATCTCGCCGCGCCGTTTCTTCGCAGCGATGCGACGGCGAATACTCCCCTTGGTCGGTTTGGTGCGGATCCGCCGCTTTGGCTTCTGACTGGCCTTGAGAATCATCTCCGCGAGCCGTTTGCGGGCCGCTTCCCGATTCAGCACCTGGCTGCGATGGCTGCTGGCTTCCAGAATGAGGCGGCCATCATTGGTCATGCGGCTGCCAAACAGCTTTACAAATCGCTCTTTGACCTCCGATGGCAGGGATGACGCCTCGACGTGCCAGGTCAGCTGAACGGCGGTCGAAACCTTGTTCACATGCTGGCCGCCCGGCCCGGACGCGCGGACGAAGGATTCCGAAAGCTCCCAGGCCGGTACGGTGAGCGCGTCTGACACCCGAAGATCCCCGAAATCGGACATGGATAAAGCTTAACCCCTCGTTCAGAGACCGTTCAGGCCGGAAAACATAAGTTTGCTCCAATGCGCAATGCGCGACAACCAGACGGCCAGCCGATCACAGAGCGGCCGGCCATTTCAACGGAGGCTCGGCCTGCCATGAAACTGATGAACACATTTGGAAAAGCCATGGCGGCACTGGCCGTTGCCGGCCTGACCATCGCTCCCATCGCCAGCGCCGATCCTGACCGAGGCCGCGACCGGGGCGGCTGGGACCGCGGTGACCGGGATCATGACCGCAGCCGCAGGGACCGCGGTGACCGGCACGACTATCGCGGCGATCGCAGGGACTACCGCGGTGACCACCATGATTATCGCCGGGACCGTAGCCGGTATGAGTGGCGTGACCGCCATGATTATCGCCGCAGCCATCACCCGCCGCGCTATGCGTATCGGCCCCCCGTCCGGCACTATTATGCGCCCCCGCCGCGCTATAGTTCCTATGTGACGTATGGCTACCGCACGGGCCCCTATTTCCGTTCGGGCTACATCTCACCCTATCGGATTGGCGGCTATTACCGCCCGCACCCGCGCACGGTTTATATCCGCGACTATGACCGTTATGGCCTCTATGCCCCACCGCCCGGATACTACTGGGTGCACGATTATGATCGCGGAGACGCGATTCTGGCCTCGGTGGCGACAGGCGCAATCATTGGCCTCGTCGTCGGCGCGCTCGCCTACGATTAAGGCCGATCGGGCGTCCTGCCCGCTTGGTGAACGCCCGGATGTCTTCCCGGCATCCGGGCGTTTTCTGTTCATCACGCAAATTTGGGCCAAAAAGTCGTGTTCTTAACTTTTGCATGGCGCAAATCATGCTTAACTCCGAGTCGTCCGGGATGGTCCCGGGCACAAGTACGCGCCTGTTGCGCGCCTGAAAGGAGGTGATCCATGTCGAGTGAGAAACCAGGTGAGGCCAAGTGGTCCAAGTCCTATGGTGTCTGGCTGGAGCAGCCTCTGATCAGCGCCTAGAGATTTGTACCGGTAAGCTGCGACGCTGCCGGGACCATTGTCCTCAACGGACTCACGGGAGCCGCCCTCATCAGGGCGGCTTCTTTGATTCTGGAGCAGATTTCCTGGCCCCTGACAGCCTTCGCTGGCCGAAACGGGTTCGCGCGGGCGCCCAATTCGGCTATCTGGCTGCAAACACCCGAACGGAGACCTGCCCATGACCGTCCTCACCCACGCCGCCTCCGGATGGACCATCGGGACAGGCAAGCCGCTGTCCGTGATCGCCGGCCTGAACGTACTGGAAGATGAGGGCCTGGCTCTGGAAATCGGCACGGAACTGAAGCGAGTCTGTGGCGAGCTGGGCTTGCCCTACGTGTTCAAGGCGAGCTTCGACAAGGCGAATCGTTCCTCGATCAAATCCTATCGCGGGCCGGGCATGGAAGCCGGCCTGAAGACGCTGGCCAGCGTGAAAGCCAAGCTCGGCGTGCCAATCTGCGCCGACCTGCATGAGCCCAGCCAGGCCGAACCAGTCGCCGAGATCGTCGATATCGTCCAGATCCCGGCCTTTCTGTGCCGCCAGACAGACCTCGTCGTCGCCACGGCCAAAGCCACCGCAGCCGCAGGCGGAATCGTTCAGGTGAAAAAAGCCCAGTTCATCGCGCCATGGGATACGAAGAACATCGTTTCCAAGATCGGCGAGGCGGCAGACGTCGGCGTCATCCTTTGCGAGCGCGGCTCCAGTTTCGGCTACAACAATCTGGTCGTCGACATGCTGGGCATTCCCGAGATGCAGAAACTTGGCTGCCCGGTCACTATCGACGCGACCCACGCGGTGCAGCTTCCGGGCGCCGACCCACGCACGGCGGGCGCTTCCACCGGCGGGCGCCGGGAAGGCGTGGCGATCATTGCCAAGGCGGCGATCGCGGCTGGCGCCGACGGCGTCTTCCTCGAATTCCACACAGATCCGGACAAGGCCCTGTGCGACGGACCGAGCTGCCTGCCGATCACAGACGCCGAAGGTCTGCTGACGACGCTGAAAGCGTTGCACGAGGTGGTTGCCGCGTGAGGCGGGAAGCCGGCCAGGAAACGCGTGTCATCCTGCTGAACAAGCCCTTTGGCGTGCTCTCCCAGTTCACCGACAAGGGCAATGCCGGTTCGAAGCGGCGCACCCTGTCGGAGCTGATCGATATTCCGGGTGTCTACCCGGCCGGTCGGCTGGACCAGGATTCCGAAGGCCTGATGATCCTCACCAATGACGGCCGCCTGCAACACCGCATCGCCAATCCGGCGAACAAGATGCCCAAGACCTATTGGGCGCAGGTCGAAGGCATCCCGGACGACGACGCCCTTCAGCGCCTGCGCGATGGGGTCGACCTCTCGGATGGCCTGACCGCACCGGCAAAGGCCAGCGCCCTGCCCGCGCCCGAGACTCTCTGGCCGCGCGTGCCGCCGATCCGTTACAGGAAGTCCGTGCCGGACAGCTGGATTGAACTGACGATCACGGAAGGGCGTAACCGCCAGGTCCGCCGCATGACCGCCGCTGTCGGCCACCCGACACTGCGTCTGATCCGTGTCCGCATCGGAGAATGGGAACTCGGCAGCCTGCAGCCCGGCGAATGGCGCGAGGGCCATGTGCCGCAGCCACCGAAACACAGGAGTCGGGGCAGTTTGCGCCACTGACACCACAGGGAAGCCAATCCCCAGGGGGAATTCAGAATGGAAAATACTGCCCAGTTCCAGTCCATCGGCGGCTGGTTTGACCAGAATGCACCGCAATGGGCCCGGGACGCCGCCAGCTATATCGCCACGGTATGGAACCAGGGCGATTACGGCCTGACCTATGGCGAGATTTTTACCGCCGTCCTGATCGTCGTCATTGCTCTGTTGGTACGCGGTCTGTTCGCGCGGATCATCGTCTCGACGATCATGCGGCTCACAGCGGGCACCAAGACGCGTCTTGATGATGCTCTGGTCAATTCGATCTCGACCCCGCTGAAAGTCGTGCCGGTGATCATCGGCATCTATATCGCGCTGCAGGTCACCGATATTTCCGGTGAGGCGGAAGTCTATGCCAACCGCATCCTGCGCTCGGTGATCACGCTAGCCGTTTTCTGGACGCTTGCCCGCGCCGTAAATGCATTCGAGTTCATGTTCGGGACACTGCGCAACGCGCTCTCCTCAGCCGCGGTCGACTGGATGGTAAAGGCGCTTCAGGTCCTGCTGGTGGTTCTGGGTCTTGGCGCGGTAGCCGAACAATGGGGGATCCAGATTGCGCCGCTTCTGGCCGGCCTTGGCGTCCTCGGCATCGCCGTCGGTCTTGGCGCGCAGGATCTGTTCAAGAACCTCATATCCGGCATCCTGATCATTACGGAAAAACGCTTCGTGCCCGGCGAATGGATCAAGGTGGATGGCGTCGTCGAAGGGACGGTGGAGAAGATCAATTTCCGCTCCACGCTGGTCCGCCGGTTCGACAAGAGCCCGGTCTACGTCCCCAACAGTGCCTTGTCCGATGCGGCCGTGACGAACTTCTCCCGGATGACCTACCGGCGGATCAAATGGGCCATTGGCGTTGAGTACCGCACAACGGTCGACCAGCTGAAATATGTCCGCGACGAGATCGAAGCCTGGCTTTGGAACGATGACCGGTTCGTCAAACCGCCGGAAGCGGCGCTCTTCGTGCGGGTCGACAATTTCAATGCCAGCTCCATCGATTTCCTCATCTACACCTTCACCAAGACCAAGGACTGGGGTGAGTGGCTGGCGATCAAGGAAGAGTTTGCCGTCGCGGTGATGGATATCATTGAAAAGGCCGGCACCAGCTTCGCCTTCCCGAGCCGGACGATCTACATGCAGGAAACCGATCCGCCGGAAATCATGGCGCCGCCCGCTCGCAGCGAGCGTGTCGCCCGGGCACAGCAGATGATCGAACAGAGCGGCAAGCGCCGCGGCATGGGCGAAGCCGACGACGAAGGCTGATGTCCGGCGTCGATACGGGCAGCAGCTATTCCAGGTCTGGCGGCAAATCGGGCTGCGCCATCGAGCATGTCAGCGGCGCCCCGTCTTCCAGCGCGTAGAACAGGGCCGTGTCATCCAGCACGTTGAACTGGGCTGTGAACTGGCCGTCGCTGCACTCCGGACCAATCCGGGTAGGTGAACAGTCGAGGTAAAGCGGGACATTCACCTTGCCCGGAATCAGAACAGCTGTCAGGTCTTCATCGCCGTAGAATACGACGTGCGCGCTGACACTCTCCTGGTTGCACGTGTAATCGGCTTCCTGTGTCAGGCCGAGTGAAGCGGCCCGCTCTTCCGGATCGCTCACTGAGCGTGAGGAAGACATATCATCGGTGTCTGCAGCATTTGCTTCAGACCCGCTGACCGGCTCCTCCGCAGGCGCCCTTTCCGCCCTGGTCGCCTCGATCACGGCCGAGGAGGTGTCATCCGGGTAACCGGACCCCACCGCATCGTCACATGCAGCAGGAATCAAAAGCAGTACTGAGCACAGTCCGGCATAGCGCATCACGCCTGATCCTCCTCCACCCTCGCGGAAAGAGTATCATGCAGCAGGCGATTCCGGAAACGCGGACTATTTCACCCAGGCGCCGGGCGAATTCGTCCGATAACCGAGCGAGCGGTAGGCCGCATCAATGAGGCTCTGCCCACGGTCGTTCAGCAGGATGCCATTGCCCATCTGGTTCATCGTGTAGCTGAAGGCGAGACCGCAATCCGGATCGGCAAACCCGATGGAGCCGCCCGCCCCGACATGGCCAAACGCCCGCTCTCCCAGAATGGCGCTGGTGCCCGGCCCCATCTTGCGCCGCCTGTTGTCCATCGACTTCATGAAGCCGGATGCAAACCGGGTGGGGATCAGAAGCGTCGCATCGCGATGAGTCGCGGTCGACACCATGGTCATGTTGTTGAGCCGGTCTTCCGACACCAGCGACCCGTCATTCGTGGCGAGCGGCGTGTACATCGCCACTTGTCCGCGCGCATTCGACAGGCCACCTCCGCCTCCGATTTCCGCGGTCTGGCCCCTGCGGTCATTGAAGTCCCATCCGCCGTTATTCATGAAGCTCTTGTGCTGGATCGATTCCGGGTCTGTCATCAGCTTGATCCCGAACTCGGTCGCCTCGTCACCCGGCTTCGGCACATATTGGCGGATCGGGGCAATGTGCACATCCTCCGTTTCCGGAAGGCCCAGCCAGAAGCGGGCACCGGTCTTCTCCGCGACTTCTTCCCGGAAGAATGTGCCCAGCGACTTGCCGGACACACGGCGGACGAGTTCTCCGACCGTCCAGCCGAAATTGATCATGTGATAGCCATTACGTGTGCCGGGCTCCCAGAACGGTTCCTCATCTGCCATGCGCTGGACCATATAGTCCCAGTCGGCAAAGCCGCCCGGCTTCACCGGGTCACGCAGTGTTGGCAGGGCGCTTTCATGGTTCAGCATCATCTGAACCGTCGTCTTCTCTTTCCCGTTCTTCGCAAATTCCGGCCAGTATTCCGAAACCAGCGCCTCGGGATCGAGCTGCCCCCGGTCGATCAGGATATGAGCACAGATCGCGGTGGCTGCCTTGGAACAGGAAAAGACGATGGAGATCGTGTCTTCCTGCCACGGGTCATTCGTTTCCGGATTGGCCATGCCGCCCCAGAGATCCACAAGCGTTTCGCCGTTGACGGACAGGCAGACCGACGCGCCGACTTCTTCCCGCTCCGCGAAGTTCTTTTCGAATTCGCGTTTCACTTCCTCAAAACGCGGATCGCACCGCCCGTCGACGTTCGCTGTCATCTGAATTCCTCCCGGTATGTTTTGCCCGGAGCATAAGCACCGCTCACACCGGATGCGAGTACGAAAAGGGCCGTACCCTTCGGTACGGCCCCATAACGTCGCGGCAACTGAAGCGTCCGCCGTTGATCAGGTTATGCAGGCTCCTGCGAGCCTTTCTTCGCAGCC
Source organism: Hyphomonas sp. GM-8P (assembly GCF_003263315.1). Classification (NCBI taxonomy): domain Bacteria; kingdom Pseudomonadati; phylum Pseudomonadota; class Alphaproteobacteria; order Hyphomonadales; family Hyphomonadaceae; genus Hyphomonas; species Hyphomonas sp. GM-8P. The sequence continues at coordinate 27,729 of NZ_AWFE01000105.1, read as the reverse complement.
GGTTTCTTCTTCTTCGGCTTTTCGGCCACGTATTTGAAGGCCAGCTTGCTGTCGTCGTCCTTGTCGATGTCGATGTGGACAACGCCGCCCTTCTGCAACTCGCCGAAGAGGAGTTCCTCCGCCATCGGCTTCTTGACGTGCTCCTGGATCGTCCGGGCCAGCGGCCGGGCCCCCATGTCGGCGTCGAAACCGCGCTTGGCGAGCCAGTCGCGGGCCGGCTTGGAGATCTCGATCGAAACGTTGCGGTCTTCCAGCTGGACTTCCAGCTGCAGGATGAACTTCTCGACCACGCGGTCGATGATCTCCGGCGTCAGGCCGCCGAATGTGATGATCGAATCGAGGCGGTTGCGGAATTCCGGGGTGAACAGGCGCTTGATCGCCTCGTCCTGCTCGTCGTCCTTCTTGCCGGCACCGAAACCAATGGCGTTCTTCGCCGCGTCCGATGCGCCCGCATTGGTGGTCATGATCACAACCACATTGCGGAAGTCGACCTTGCGGCCGTTGGCATCGGTCAGCGAGCCATTGTCCATCACCTGAAGCAGGATATTGAACAGGTCCGGGTGAGCCTTCTCGATCTCATCGAGCAGCAGCACGCAGTGCGGGTGCTGGTCCACACCATCGGTCAAAAGGCCGCCCTCATCATAACCGACATAGCCCGGAGGCGCGCCGATCAGGCGGGAGACGGTGTGCCGCTCCATATATTCCGACATGTCGAAGCGCAGCATCTCGACGCCCATGATGGAGGCGAGCTGTTTGGCCACTTCGGTCTTGCCGACACCGGTCGGACCGGCGAACAGGTAGGAGCCAATCGGCTTATTCGGTTCGCGCAGGCCTGCCCGAGCGAGCTTGATCGAGGCAGACAGGGCTTCGATAGCTTCATCCTGGCCATAGACCACACGCTTGAGATCGGTCTCCAGCGAGCGGAGCGCCTCGGCATCGTCGCTGGACACCTGTTTCGGGGGAATGCGGGCAATCTTGGCCACAACGGCCTCGATGTCACGCACGCCAACCGTCTTCTTCCGCTTGCTGGTCGGCAGCAGCCACTGGGCGGCCCCTGCCTCATCGACGACGTCTATGGCCTTGTCCGGCAGCTTGCGATCCGTGATGTAGCGGTCAGACAGTTCGACCGCCGATTTGATCGCGTCATTGGTATACCGAAGGCCGTGGAAATCCTCGAAGCGGGACTTCAGACCCGTCAGGATCTTGATGGCGTCTGCCACGGTCGGCTCCACCACGTCGATCTTCCGGAACCGGCGGGACAGAGCGCGGTCCTTCTCGAAATGCTGCTTGTATTCCTTGAACGTGGTCGAGCCCATGCAGCGCAAACCGCCGCTCTGAAGGGCGGGCTTCAGCAGGTTCGACGCGTCCATTGCGCCGCCGGAAGTGGCCCCGGCGCCGATGATCGTGTGGATCTCGTCGATGAACAGGATGGCTTTATCCTGCTGCTCCAGCTCCTTCATCACCGATTTCAGGCGTTCCTCGAAGTCACCGCGATAGCGGGTACCTGCCAGGAGGGCCCCCATGTCGAGCGACCAGATGATGGCCTCATCCAGGATCTCCGGGGCTTCACCGTCGACAATCTTCTTGGCCAGGCCCTCGGCAATGGCGGTCTTGCCGACGCCCGGGTCACCCACGAGGATCGGGTTGTTCTTGTTCCGCCGGCAAAGAACTTCGATGCAACGATTGATTTCCATGTCGCGGCCGATCAGCGGATCGATCTTGCCGGCGCGGGCCTTGGCGTTGAGGTTCACACAGTAGGCATCGAGCGCCTCGTGCCCCTGTTTCACCGCTTCCTCTTCGGACGGCTCGGCGCCACGCGGGCTGGACGGGCGCGACATGCCAGGCTGTTTGGCAACGCCATGGGAAATGAAGTTCACCGCGTCATAGCGGGTCATGTCCTGCTCCTGCAGGAAGTAGGCAGCGTGGCTTTCGCGCTCGGAGAAGATCGAGACCAGCACGTTGGCACCGGTCACTTCATCCCGGCCAGAGCTTTCGACATGAAGGATGGCGCGCTGAACCACGCGCTGGAAGGCGGCCGTCGGCTGAACGCGGCCTTCCCCGTCTTCCACGATCAGGCTGGTCAGCTCGTCATCGATGTAGCGGACCAGTTCCGAGGTCAGGGTCTCTATATCGACCTTGCAGGCCCCCATCACTTCTTTGGCGTGCTCATCCTCTGTCAGAGCCAGCAGGAGGTGCTCGAGTGTGGCGTACTCATGCTCCCGTTCGGAGGCCAGGGTGAGGGCCTTTTCAAGAGCCGTTTCCAGGGAGGGGGACAAGCGTGGCAATGTGGAAGCCTTCCGGGGTTAGAGGTCTAGTCGTCTTTCTCCATGACACATTGGAGAGGGTGTTCGTGCCGCTTCGCAAGGTCAAGCACCTGGGCAACCTTTGTTTCGGCCACCTCATATGTGTAGACCCCGCACAGTCCGACACCCTTCTGATGCACGTGAAGCATGATGCGGGTCGCCTGCTCGCGCGATCGGTTGAAGAACCGTTCGAGAATGAACACGACGAATTCCATCGGCGTGTAGTCATCGTTGAGCAAAAGCACACGATAGAGCGAGGGTTTCTTGGTCCGCACACGCGTTTGCGTGGACAGGCCATACTCGATCCCATCATCGCCAGTTCCTCCGTCGCCGGGCGGTGCTGGCGGCTCGGGATCGTTCATTCGGAAATGCGGAATGCCCTTGCTCATGAGTCTTAAGATATACGGTTCAGGGCAAGATTGAAGATGTGACAGGCCGCAAATTCATTTCCTGCCTGCTTTTAGGGCATGCGTGCTCAGCGTGTACCTATCAATTCGAGCAGTTCCTTCACCCGTTTGGCATTGGTTCCGAGATCGGAATACCCAATACGCGAACCGGAATAGATCGCCACACTGGAGCGGTCAGCCTGCCCGTCCACGGGCACAGCCTGCACATAGACATCGTCCTTGAATTTCATCAGCGGGGTCACCGCAATGAAGGATATCCGCAGCGTATCGGGGTCTGAGGCCCGCAAGCGCCACTCGACCCGTTCCAGCACCAGGTCCATCACGGCATTGAAGACCTGCTTCGGCGTCTTGTCGAAGACAGGCGCCGTCTCATCAATCTGAACCATGCCGGTGAACCCCTCCGGCGCCACGAGGCAATTGTTCGGCCGGGCGGGGCGCTTCAGCGCCGGAAACTCGATCAGATCAGGCAGTCGTGACATGAGAGGCATCTAACCGTGTGCGGCGAGACTCGCCAATCCTGTTTTTCCGGCAATTTTCCCAGGCATGGACCGGCGAAAACGCGTTTCCAGAACAAAAGAACCGGACCAATCAGGTCCGGCTCTTTCCAGTCTACTGCACTCTACAACCAGGCGGTGAGGCCCGATCCCAGAAGCTTACTTCGCAGCGAAACCCATGAACGGCTTTGCTGCGCTGCGCCATGCAGACATGCAGAGTTCTGCCTGCGCATTCATTTCCTTCGTATACGCGGAAAACATGTTTTTCGCAAATCCAGCCTGGATTTCCATGACTTCGCGAACGTCTTTCGCGGAAGTGATCGCCTGAGTGGCTTCAACACCCTGTTCCAGCGACTTGGTGAAGAAATCCATGTTCCGGCTGCCCAGCTGGCGCGCCATGTCGGTCGAAGCCGCCGTGCGCTCGCTGAAAGCTTTCAGGCCGGATTCGGCGTACTCGCCGAACATGCCTGCAAAACCGGAAAGCTGTTCCATGCCCTCGTCGAGCATTTTCGTTGTGGTGTCCATTTTTGCACTCGCCTCGGCCTTTGCGCGCTTTGCGGTGGTGGTGGCCGTCTTTGCCTTCGTCATCGATCGTTCCTTTATATACTACCCTGCGCTTACCCTAGGGGAGCTTATACCGCTTTTTCTTCGCTCCCGCAATAAATTTTTGTGCGCTGCAACATAAGGCATTCTGCATGTTTATTGCATCGCTTCGATTACGATTTCGCAATCCGGGCGCCCATGTGCCGTTAAGGTGTGGTCAAGGGATTTGCACGATTCTAAGTTAAATCCCGGAGGGCCGGGGTTAACAATCGGGAGACCTGAATGTTCCTGCGCGCTTTCGCAGCCCTGACCCGAGCCGTGTGCACCGCAGCGATCATGATGGTCATGGCGTTCGGTGGCGGAACGGCCCTGGCAGAAAAATATGCCGCGATCGTCGTCGATGCCGACACCCAGCAGGTGCTGCATGATCGCCACGCCGATGAACCGCGTTACCCGGCTTCGCTGACCAAGGTCATGACGCTTTACATGCTGTTCGACGCGCTCAAGAGCGGCGAAGTCTCCCTGGATGAGCGCATGGTCGTTTCCCGCTATGCCGCGGCCCAGGCCCCATCGAATCTCAAATTGAGAACCGGCTCCACCATCAAGGTGCGCGATGCCATCGGCGCCCTGATCACCAAATCCGCCAATGATGTCGCCGTTGTCGTCGCCGAGCGTCTGGGCGGAACCGAAAGCCGCTTTGCCCAGCTGATGACTGTGAAGGCCAAGTCGCTCGGGCTGGAGAACACCCGCTTCGTCAACGCATCCGGCCTGCCCGACACCCGCCAGCTCAGCACAGCGCGGGACATGGCCTTGCTTGCCGACGCGATGCTGACGGATCACGCCGACTACTATCATTATTTCGCGACCGAGAAGTTCAGCTGGGGTGGCAAGACCTACAAGAACCACAACAATCTGCTCGGCGATGTGGACGGCGTGGACGGGATCAAGACCGGCTACACGCGTGCATCAGGCTTCAATCTCATGGCCTCGGCCAAACGCGACGGCCACCGCATCATTGCCGTCATGCTTGGCGGTACGACGGCCCGTGCCCGCGACCGCCACGTCGAAGCCCTGCTGGAAGCCGCTTTCAGCTCCTACTCGCTGCCGGCCGACGATCCGGAGCTGCGCACACGCCTCGCCTTCGCCATGCTGGAGGAGCCGCTCAGCCCCGAAGCCGCCGCAGAGCCCATGCTGAACGGCAAGCCGCTGTCGGTCATCCTCGCAACGGAGGCCGCTGCCCAACAACTGGCGGCAAGCGATGCTTTGCCGGCTGAATCCGCACAGGGCGACGCCGACGATACACCGGCAGCCCCCGCGATGGACGCACCTGTCCTGGCGGCTGAGTCTGCATCTGAGGCGGTAGAGCAAGCCCTGCCGATCGATCCGGAGAAAACCTCGCTCGGACGCTACTATGCTGAAGCCCCGGTCCTGGAGGCGCCAGCCTTCTCTCCGGAGGAGTATCGCCGCCGCCAACTGGCCAAGTAGGCTTGTCACCGCGTCCGGCTTGCCGGAAAACGCGGGCGCCAGTCCAGCAGGAGCAGTGCCCGTGCCCCAGGAATCCGATCTAGATCTCGCCCGCAACACGATCCGCATCGAGCGGGACGCGCTGGAGCAGCTGGAGGCGGGCATCGGTCCGTCCATCGCCCAGGCCGCGGACCTGATCATGGCGACCGACCGGCACGTCATTGTCGCGGGCGTCGGCAAGTCCGGCCATATCGGCCAGAAGATCGCTGCCAGCCTCGCCTCCACCGGTACGCCGAGCTTCTTCCTGCACCCGACAGAGGCCAGCCATGGTGACCTTGGCATGGTCGTGCCGGGCTCGGTCGTGATCGCGATTTCCTATTCCGGCGAAAGCCGCGAACTGGTGGATCTGTTGCGCTTCTGCAAGGGCAACAACATCCCGTTGATCGGCATGACGCGCTCAGCCGACTCCACACTGGGCCGGGCGTCGGACGTGCTGCTGGAGATGCCGGTCGTGGCCGAAGCCTGCCCGAATGGCCTCGCGCCGACCTCGTCGACCACGATGGCGCTGGCGCTCGGCGATGCGCTGACCATCGTGCTGATGGCCCGCCGGGGCTTCTCCAGGGAAGAGTTCGGCTTCCGGCATCCGGGCGGCAAGCTCGGCCGCTCCCTGCAGACTGCAGGCGACTATATCGAGACGAAAACGGATCATATGCCGATCATCAGCGCCTCAGCTGATGTCCGCGATGTGATCCTGGCGGTCTCCGAAGGCCGCAAGGGCTGTGTCGGCGTGATCGACGAGGATGGCCGCCTGATCGGCATGGTCACCGACGGCGACCTTCGCCGCGCCATGCTGGCTGGCAAGCTGTCGGGCACGGCCGCCAACATCATGACCGCCAATCCGAAAGCGCTCGGCCCCGACGACCGCATGTCTGCGGTCATCAAGACCTTCACCGAGCAACGTATCTCGAACGCCTTCGTGACAGTCGACGGCAAGCCGGTCGGCATCATCGACATGAAGGACCTGCTTGCCGAAGGGTATGTCTGATCCGGCTCGGCCGGAGGCTTACTGGCCGAGTTCGAAGACCACGTTCACCGTCGCGCTGTAGCCGACTTCACCGCCCGCCACCGGGGTGGAGAAGCTGTCGGCCATCTTGGCTTCCTGCATGCGGGCCATCGGCATGGGCGAGGGTGAGTAGCTGCCGCTTTCATCGATCGTCACGATGCGCAGCACGCTGAGGCCTGCCGCTTCGGCATAGAGATCGGCGCGGGCGCGGGCATCGGCCATGGCTTTACGGCGGGCTTCGTCCCGGACCTCAGTGTCATCATCGAGCGCGAAGTTCAGGCCGTTGAACGTGTTGCCGCCAGCCTTCACCAGGCTGTCGAGCGTTGAGCCGAGATTGTCGAGGTCGCGCACCTTCACGGTCAGTTGGTTGGAGGCCGTGTAGCCGATCAGCTTCTGCTCTCCGCGGGAGGAGCCGTCTTTCAGCTTGGTCTCGATATAAGTGTAGCGCGGCCAGAGCGAGAAATTGGACGTCTGCATGTCCTTCTTGGCGACGCCCGCTTTTTCCAGCGCGTCGAACACACCGGTCATGGCTTTCGCCTGCGATTCCATGGCCTCGGTCGCTGTCTCGCCTTCCGCCTGAACCCCGGCATTGATGTAGGCAATGTCGGGCTCGCGTTTCACGGTCGACTGGGCGGAGATCGAAAGCGTCGTCTCAGGCTGGATCGAGTTCGGGGCCTGATAGGCGCCTGCCACCGATTGCTGGGTGAGTCCGAGCGCCGGGCCTTGCATTTGGGCGCAGGCGGCCTGTGGCACGATCAGCGCCAGAGCGGCGGTCGACGTAATGAGGGGTAAAAATCGGCGCATGAGAATCTCCCATTGGTAGTTGTCTCTAATGTTCTACCGAACACACTGGGAGGCAATCTTGTTCCGATTGTGTCTCAGGCCGATGACAAATCAGGCGTTTTCATAGCCGTGCGGGTTCTGGCTCTGCCAGGCCCACTGATCGCGGCACATGTCTTCCAGCGTCCGCTCGGCTTGCCAGCCAAGCAGTTCCTCGGCGAGTGACGCATCGGCCCAGAAGGCGGCGATGTCGCCTGCCCGCCGGGGCGCGAATTCCATCGCGATGGACTTGCCGCTCGCCGCTTCGAACGCCCGGACGATATCGAGAACGGATGAGCCATGTCCGGTGCCGATATTCACGGTGAAAGGGCCATGCGTATGCTTGAACCGGTCCAGTGCCAGCACGTGCGCACGGGCAAGGTCCACGACGTGAAGATAGTCACGCACACCGGTGCCATCGGCCGTGTCATAGTCATTGCCGAACACGTTGAGACAAGGCCGGCGCCCCACCGCGACCTGTGCCACATAGGGCATCAGATTGTTCGGAATGTCATTCGGGTCTTCGCCGATCATGCCGCTTGGATGCGCGCCAATCGGATTGAAGTATCTGAGGATCGCAACATCGGTCAGCGCGCCGGATCCGGCCACATCGTTCAGCAGCATCTCTGCGGCGAGTTTTGTGTTGCCGTACGGGTTTGTCGGACGCAGACGGTGGGACTCGGTATAGGGCAGGAATTCCGGTTCGCCATAGACCGTCGCGCTGGACGAGAACACGATCTGGCTTGCCCCTGCTTCCAGCATTGCCTGGATCAGGCTGTGCGTGCCGGTGACATTGGCGCTGTAATATTCGAGCGGCTTTTCCGACGACTCGCCCACGGCCTTGAGCCCGGCAAAGTGGATGACCGCGTCGCATTCATGCTTCGACAGGATTTCAGCAATGCGGGCCGTGTCGCGGACATCGGCATCGTGCCAGTCCACGCGGGAATTGGTTAGCTGGCAGATACGGTCGATCGCCTTGGGCGAGGAATTGACGAAATTGTCCACGATCACGGGCTGATACCCACGCGAGACAAGCTCCACACAGGTGTGGGATCCGATATATCCGGCACCGCCGGTTACAAGCACGCGGGTCATGGCTACCCCAAAGCAAGATTTACGCCGGGTTTCAGCGTATTAACCACAATAGCGGTAAGACTCCGTTACCTGCTTTGACGGGATTCATCAGGCCCATTGCAAGCCGCGCGGCACCCGCCTAAACGGAAGCCTCGGTGGGCCTGTAGCTCAGTTGGTTAGAGCGGACCGCTCATAACGGTTTGGTCGCGGGTTCAAATCCTGCCGGGCCCACCATCCAGCACCTGTCCAGGCCGGCTACCGGCCGCCCTTGTCGAAATAGGCATGCGTGCCGCGGTGGATCACTTCGTCGCCTGGAGCGATCTCGTGGGCCTCATAGTCAGGCATGCCTTTCACGTCGGCATAGACCGTTCCGAAATCCCGGTAACAGGTTTCCAGCAGGGCTTCGAAACTGTCGACGACGAAATAGGTTTGCTGGAAATCATCGATAATGTATTTGGTACGCATCAGGCGCTGCACATCGAAGCCGATCCGGTTCGGGCTGTCATCTTCCAGTGCAAACACCGTTTCCTGCGGGCTGGAGAGGATCCCGGCACCATATATGCGCAGGCCGTCATCTTCGCGGATCAGGCCGAATTCCACCGTGTACCAGTAAAGCCGGGCGAGGTTGTGCAACTGGCCAAGCCGCATCGCCCGCTGTCCGCCCTTGCCATAGGCTTCCATGAAGTCCGCAAACACCGGATTGGCCAGCATCGGCACATGGCCGAAGATATCGTGGAAGATGTCCGGTTCCTGCAGGTAATCGAACTCCGCTTCAGGGCGGATGAAGGCCCCGGCCGGAAATCGCCGGTTGGCAAGGTGATCGAAGAAGATCTCGTCGGGCACCAGCTCGGCAACCGGCACCACCCGCCAGCCGGTGAGCTTTTCCAGCCTGTCCGACAAGCGCCCCATATGCGGAATGCCCGTGGGGGAAAGTTCGAGCTGCGACATCGCCTGCAGTGCCGTGGTGCAGGCCCGCCCCTTGGTTACATCCTTCTGGCGGCGGAACAGCCGGTCCCACCGATCATGTTCTTCAGCCGAATAGCTTTGCCAAGCCTGATCGATGGTGAAATCAGCCGCGCGGGGCGCATTATGATAGCGATTTTTAGGGGCTTCGATGTCCATGGCCGGAACATAACTCCAACAAAAGATTAGTTCCAGATGAAACCAATATTTTGCTGTGCCCGGCGGTTTGACACTTGCTGAAACCATCTGTGACTTGGCAGCAGGTGAGGCCCACTCTCTAAGGGCGACAGTTTAGCTATTTTCCGGTGTACCTTCATGACCCTCCCCTTCATTGACCTTCAGGCCCAGCGCAAACGCATCGAGAATGAAGTCAACGCCGCCATTCTCTCCGTCGTCGAAAGCGGGCGCTATGTGCTCGGCCCAGAAGTGATCGAGCTGGAAAAGCAGCTCGCAGCCTGGTGCGGCGCGAAACATGCGGTCAGCTGCGCCAACGGCACCGATGCGATCGCCCTGCCGCTGATGGCATGGGAAGTGGGCCCGGGCGACGCGGTCTTCTGCCCCTCTTTCACTTTCGTCGCCACGGCGCAGGTCGTGCCCTGGACGGGCGCCTCGCCGGTCTTCGTCGACATCCTGCCCGACACCTACAACATGGACCCGGCGAGCCTCGAGGCCGCCATTGCCCGCGTGAAGACCGAAGGCAAGCTGACCCCCAAAGTCGTCATCGCCGTCGACCTGTTCGGCCAGCCGGCCGACTATCCCGCCATCAAGGCGATCTGCGACCGCGAAGGCCTGAAGCTGATCTCCGACAATGCGCAGGGCTTCGGCTGCACGCTGAACGGCAAGGCGACGACCGACTGGGCCGACATCGCCACGACCAGCTTCTTTCCGGCCAAGCCCCTCGGCTGCTATGGCGACGGCGGCGCGGTGGTGACCAATGACGACCGGCTCGCCGAACTGGTTGAGGCGCTGCGCGTCTATGGCAAGGTGACGCCGACGGATGCCGCCGAGCGCAACTTCCACCACGACCCGAAATACCTCTCGCTGCGCGTCGGCATGAACTCCCGCCTCGACACGATCCAGGCGGCTGTCCTGCTGGAGAAGCTCAAAATCTTCGGCGACGAGATCGAGCAGCGCCAGAAAGTCGCTGCACGGTACACGGAAGGTCTGAAAGACCATGTCCGCCGCGTGCCGCATGTCATTGACGGCGGCAAGAGCGTCTGGGCGCAATACGTCATTGAGCATGAGAACCGCGACGGCCTGCAGGCGCATCTCGGCACGCAGGGCATTCCGTCCATGGTCTACTATCCGGTGCCGATCCACATGCAGGACTTCGCCGCCGAATGGGCCCCGCCCGCCGGCACCCTGCCCGTCACCGAAGCGGCCAGCAAATTCGTCATCGCCCTGCCGATGCACCCCTATCTCGGCGAAGAAGACCAGGACCGCGTGATCGAAGCGATCCGCGCGTTCAACGGCTAGCCCGAACGGGCATCAGGTCTGCGGGGCTGACTGTACCACGTCGACCCATTCGGCGCGGGTCAGTTCGGCGAGGCGTTCCGGAGTGATCCGGATCGCCGCGTTCGGTGCGCCGCCGGCAGGAAAGACTTCCCGGAACGCCCGGATCGAAACATCGCAATAAACCTGAAGCGGGTGTGACAGCCCGAAAGGCGTGACCCCGCCGACGGGATGACCGGTGTGGCTTTCCACCTCGTCCGCTTTCACCATCCGGGCCTTGGTGCCAAACCGCGCCTTGTATTTCCGGTTGTCGAGCCGCGCATCGCCGCGCGTGACGAGAATGATCACCTCGTCACCCACATATAGCGACAGGGTCTTGGCGATCTGCCCCGGCAATACGCCAAGGGCTTCGGCGGCAAGATCGACCGTGGCAGTGCTCCGATCCAGCTCAAGAACTTCAAGGTCCGGCGCAGAGGCGTTCAGGGCGGCTTTGACCGATTGCAGGCTCATGAAGTCGTCATCCGATTTTGAGGGGCGTCGTGAAGCAGATTATTCGGGTTCCTGATCGAGTGGCGTGTTCCCGCGCGCCTTCAGATCCTGAAGCATCACGTTGAGAGCCCAAATGACAGCCCGCGCCATCCGGTCGGCATCGAGGTCCCACTGATCGCGCATTTCGCGCCAGGCAAATCCGCTGCAAAGCAATTGCATCACGGCTGTCGCCTCCCTGGCATCTGCCGGATCGAGCTCTTTGACGGCATCGGCAAACACATCTGTATACGCAGCGACACGTTCCGCCTTGCGCTCGTTGCGCATGGTGCGCCCCTCGACGCTGGACATGGCCATCATGGTCGCGTCGGCATTCGAATCGAACATGCGGAAATGATCGCGCAAGCCATGGTCGAGCAGTGTATCCAGATTGTCCGGCATGGCGCCGGTGGAGGTTAACAATGTCCAGATACGTGCGCGCAGCGCGGTCTGGTCTTCATAGCGGCGGTAAACGGTTCGCCGCGAAACGCCCGCCACTTCGGCCACCCTGTCATGATTGAGTACGCCGCCTTCACCCATCACTTTCAGGAGGGCGGCATCGATCGGATCGATCTGCTCGCTTCCGGAAGCCTTGGAACCGGAAACGCTATTGCGGGTATGGCGATTTGATGTGTTCTGCTTAGTCATGATGTCCTGATAAAGTGTGGCACAAATTGTGTCAAACCGTATTGACACAATTTGTGCCACGTGAAAAAAGCGCGCCTTCACTGAGCATGAAAGGAAAAGTCAGTGTTGTTCCATCTTTCGATAGATGCGCATGATCCCGAGCATGTTGCCGGTGTGATTGCTGAATTGTGGGAAGGCGAAGCATTCCCGTTTCCGCCCGTCATTGAAGGCAGCTGGATCGCCATGGCCGGAGATTCGCGCAATACCGCCGTCGAGGTTTATCCGCGTGGAACCGAACTTCACATGGCGGAAGGCTCCGGCGACGGCTATGGCCTGCCCGGATCAGGCGGACGCTCGCCGACCCATTTCGCCATGGCGACCAATTTGACCCTGGAAGCGGTCATGGCGATTGCCGAACGGGAAGGCTGGCCAGCCAAATACTGCAAGCGCGGCGACATCTTTGGTGTCATCGAAGTCTGGGTGGAGGGGGACCGCATGGTCGAAATCCTGACCCCTGACATGCAAGCGGAATACCTTGCGACGATGACCATTGATGGCTGGAAAGCGTTCATGGCCAGCCTTGGCGCCGCGGCCTGACCCTTCATCCGTAAGCGTTCAATCCACTCCCGATTACTGGCCTGAACCTCGGCCAGCTCCTCCCCTGTCCAAACAAGACAAGTGACCTGAACCGGAGCCCCCTTGCCTCCGGTTTCCCTAGGCTTTTGCCTGAAATGAAAGACACAAACTGATGTTTAGAAAAGCGATTGCCGGCTGCGCCTTCATTGTCGCAGCCCTCGCCCCTGCTGCTGTCGCAGACACGTTCAGCGGCCCCTATGCCGGGCTGGAAGCCGGCTACGAAGATTTCACTGATGACCTCGACGGAGGTGTCTACGGCGGCTTCGCTGGCTGGGACATTCCGATCTTCGACAACTGGGTACTCGGCATTGAAGGCCGGCTGGCCGAGCCGGACTCCTCCTTCCGCCTGTCGCGCGACACCGCCACCGCCACCGCCGTTTCAGCGGTCGACCTGAATGAGCAGTATGGCGCAAGCCTCCGGTTGGGCCGCGTCTTTGGTGAGCGCACCCTCGTCTTCGGCCAGATCGGTCACGAATGGTTCGAAGTGGACGCAACCATAACGCACACCCCGAAGCCGCCTTGCCAGCAGTGCGCCTCGACGGTCGATGATTTTTCATTCGATGAGGAAATGCCGACCTATGGAGCCGGCATCGAGCATGCCCTGACCAGCAAGGTCCGTGCACGCCTCGTCTACACCTATGGCGATGGGGACGCTTACGAGCGCAACCGTCTCAGCGTGGGCGTCGCATTCGCATTCTGATCTCGGGCAGCGCTTAGGTGCCCCGCCTCAGATGCTTGAGGCGGGGCACAATTTATCCAACGCCTGTTACCGGCTGTAATAATCCGAGATCAGATCGAACATGAGCCGGATGCGCTTGCTGGTGTGCAGCTCGCGATGGGTCACCAACCAGACCGGCACGTCGAAAGGTTTGAACCCGGGCCAGACGATTTCCAGGTCCGGGAACTGATCCACTTCATCCGCGATAAACAGGCCGACGCCGAGGCCTTTCCGCGCCAGCTCAATGGCTGCCAGGCCACTGTCGGCGGACACGGTGAAATTCGATCCCGTCAGGGCGAGCCCGTTCTGCTTCAGAGGCGCAATCAGCGTGTCGCGCGTATCCACCCCGATGAAATTCAGCTGCTGAAGATCTTCAACGCTCCGCGGCCGCCCGACCCGGTCGAGATACTCCCCCGAGGCATATAAGGTTGCGGACGTCGTTCGCACCTTCTTGGCGATCAGTTCCGGCTCGCTGGGTCTGGCATGCCGGATGGCGATATCCGCCTCGCGCTGGATGAGGTCCTGCAATTGGTTGGACGTGCGGATCTCGACTTCGATGTCTGGCGACATTTTCCGTAGACTGATGAGAATATCCGGCAGATGATAACAGGCCAGCGTGTCTGTCGTCGCGATGCGGACAAGGCCCGCAATGGCCTGTGACTGGCCGGAGGCAGAGAGAGATAGTTTCGCCGCCGCCTCGTACATTGCCCGCACATGATCCAGAACCTCGAGGCCGGCAGACGTCAGGATCGTCGTGCGCGGGCCGCGCTCGAACAGGGTGATCCCCAGCGTCTCTTCCAGCGCGCTGACCTGCCGGCTCAGCGTCGGCTGGGTCACGCCAAGGGCGCGCGCGGCCGCCGACAAGGACCCCTCCTCCGCGGTCGCGAGGAAGGCGCGCGCCTGGTTCCAGTCGAAGTCTGCCGCATCCCAGTTCATCGATTTTCGTATACCACTTCCAGAGTTTTACGCAATTTATGCATGGCGAGGCTTCGGCTATCTATGCCCTGACAGAGAAACGGCGCTTGCCGGAAACCATGCCGAGGCTGCCATGACCCTTTCAGAAAGCGTTCCAGTTCCTTCCAGCCGCCGGGAATTTCCCGACACCTGGCCGCCCGCCGAAATGAAGTCGATCGGGCGCCTGACCGGGGCGCTCTACCTGTTGCTCGCCATCATTGGCGGCGCCGCCTATTTCCTCGTCTCGGAAACCCTGATCGTCCATGGCGACGCCGCCGCCACAACACAGAACATTGTCTCGCACGAGCCCCTGTTCCGGGCAGGTGTTGCTGCGTGGCTGGTAACCGCCCTGATCGATGTCGTCCTCGCCTACCTGTTTTACTGGATCTTCGCCCCGGCAACGCCAATGCTGGCCCTGGTGTCGATGGTCTTCCGCCTCGCCTATGTCGCGGTCCATGCCGCCGCGCTGACCCGTCTTTTCGACATAATTACGCTGATCGATCAGGGCGCCGCGACAGCAAACCCGGACCAGATCCTCTTCCTCGCCGAAGCGCATCTGAACGGGTTCATGGTGTCGCTCCTGTTTTTCGGCGTGCACCTGATCCTTCTGGCGGCGATGATTGCCAGAACCGGCTATATGCCGCGCCTGATTGCCATTCTGCCGGTGCTGGCGGGGCTCGCCTATTTGGCCGATACGTTCGCCCTGGCATTGCTGCCATCGACATCTGCGATATCCGGGTATATCGATCTTGCGGTCACGATGATGGCATCGCTCGGCGAAGTCGGCTTCCTGCTCTGGCTGCTGTTTGCCGGGCTGAAGACTGCAACACCGAACCGGGGACCCGATTGATGACTTTCGTTCCCATACGCACCCTGGTCTTCTTCATTATCGGTTTCCCGGTGGGCTTCATTCTCACCGCGCTTGTGTTCGCGGTGACGCAGACCCCCATTTCGGCGCCGGCGATCTTCCCATGGGCCCTCGCGGCTGCGGTCACCGCCGGAGTCGCGGGCGGCTTCCGCAAGGCGGCTGACTAAGCCCGGCAGCATTCCTTCTCCTGTTTTGACCGCGCCGGCCCCCTTCTTCGGGGGTCTATTCATGGTTTTGTTCATGGTGTTTTGGCCGCCCGGCGCACCTCTGGCCGCGCATGCACGTTGCCTTTTGCCACGCTGCATGCTAGGCGCGCACAAACACATAAAGGAATGTTGATATGGCGAAGACGTACCACGTCAAGGACATCACCCTCGCAGACTTCGGACGCAAGGAAATCGCGATCGCCGAGACGGAAATGCCGGGCCTGATGGCTGCGCGCGAAGAGTTCGGCGCCGAGCAGCCGCTGAAAGGCGCCAAGATCGCTGGCTCGCTGCACATGACCATCCAGACAGCTGTCCTGATCCAGACGCTCGAAGCCCTCGGCGCCGAAGTTCAGTGGGTCTCCTGTAATATCTACTCCACACAAGACCACGCCGCCGCCGCGATCGCCGCCAATGGCACGCCGGTCTGGGCCTATAAGGGCGAGACGCTGGTGGAGTATTGGGACTACACCGACCGCCTGTTCCACTGGCATGACGGCACCGCCCCGAACCTGATCCTCGACGATGGCGGCGACGCGACGCTCTACCTGGTCCTCGGCGAAAAGGCTGAAGCCGACCCATCCATTCTGGACAAGCCGTCTTCCGAGGAAGAGACCGCCCTGTTCGCCCAGATCAAGAAGCGGATGGAAGCCTCCCCCGGCTGGTTCGCCAAAACCAAGGCTGGCATCAAGGGCGTCTCCGAAGAGACGACCACAGGCGTCAACCGCTTGTATCAAATGGAAAAACGCGGCGAGCTGCCCTTCCCGGCGATCAACGTCAACGACTCTGTCACCAAGTCGAAATTCGACAACAAGTATGGCTGTAAAGAGAGCCTCGTCGACGCGATCCGCCGCGGTACCGACGTGATGATGGCCGGCAAGAAGGCCTTCGTCGCCGGCTATGGCGATGTCGGCAAGGGCTCTGCCGCCTCGCTCTCAGGCTCCGGCGCACGCGTCTCGGTTTCCGAGATCGACCCGATTTGCGCGCTGCAGGCGGCGATGGACGGCTACGAAGTCCTCACGATGGAACAGGCTGCGCCGAAGTTCGACATCTTCGTCACCACGACAGGCAACAAGGACATCATCACCGTCGACCACATGCGCGCCATGAAGGACATGGCCATCGTCTGCAATATCGGCCACTTCGACAACGAAATTCAGGTCGAAGGCCTGCGCAATTTCGAATGGACGAACATCAAGCCGCAGGTCGACATGATCACCTTCCCGGACGGGAAGCGTATTATCCTCCTATCCGAAGGCCGCCTCGTGAATCTCGGCAACGCCACGGGCCACCCGTCCTTCGTGATGTCGGCCTCGTTCACCAACCAGACGCTCGCCCAGATCGAGCTTTGGACGCGCGGCCACGAATACGAGAACAAGGTCTACACCCTGCCCAAGCATCTGGATGAAAAGGTCGCCATGCTGCACCTTGAAAAGCTTGGCGTTCAGCTGACCGAACTGTCCCGTGAACAGGCCGACTATATCGGCGTGAACACGGTCGGTCCGTTCAAGCCTGAACACTACCGCTACTAGGGCCCGGACGGGGACGCAGCATGACATCCGGCGACCACATTCTGACTTTGTCCTGCCCGGACCGGGTGGGCATCGTCGCAACGCTGGCACGGCTCATGGAAGCGCATGAGTGCTTCATCGCGTCCTCGCGTACCTTTGGCGACAGCGAGTCCGGGCAGTTCTTTGCCCGTCTCGTGTTTCGCGCACCGGAAGGCGGAACAGTGCCGCTCAGCCTGCTCGGCGATATCGAGGAAGCCGCCGAAGAGCTGGAAGCCGACTGGAGCGTCGCCCCGGTCAGCCAGCGCATGAAAACACTCCTGCTCGTCTCCCAGTCGGACCATTGCGCCAACACGCTGCTTTATGCTTCCCGCCGGAAGGAACTGCCGATCGACGTGGTCGGCATCGTTTCGAACCATGACACGCTGAAGGACCAGTTCGCCCATTTCGGCCTGCCCTGGTTCCACATCCCGGTGACCTCAACCACCAAGCCGGAAGCCGAAGCGCGCCTGTTCAACGTGATCGAGGAAACCGGCGCGGACCTCATCGTGCTCGCCCGCTACATGCAGGTGTTGAGCGACAATGCCTGCCGGGAACTTGACGGGCGGTGCATCAATATCCACCACTCCTTTCTGCCAAGCTTCAAGGGCGCCCGCCCCTATCATCAGGCCCACGCCCGCGGCGTGAAGGTGATTGGCGCGACCGCCCACTATGTCACGGCAGACCTGGATGAAGGCCCGATCATCACCCAGGTCACCGAAACCATCGATCACACTTACACACCCGCCGACATGATCGAGACCGGCCGCCATCTGGAGGGCACAGCCCTCTTGCGCGCCGTCAAAGCGCATGCAGAGCATCGCGTCTTCAGCCATGCCGGACGGACCATCGTCTTCGCCAGATAAGCCTTCAGAGGAAACTGCCATGAAACTTTCCAGCCACGAATTCACCTCCGAAAGTGTATCGGAAGGGCATCCCGACAAGGTCGCAGACCAGGTTTCTGATGCGGTTGTCGACCTGTTTCTGGCAAAGGACCCGACGGCCAAGGTCGCCGTGGAAACCCTGACCACGACCAACAAGATCGTGCTGGCAGGCGAAGTCCGCACCAACAATGGCGCGGTGGTCACCGAAGACGAAATGAACGAGGCCGCCCGCGCTGTGGTGAAGCGGATCGGTTACGAGCAGGAAGGCTTCCACTGGCAGAACCTGAGCATCGACAATCTCGTCCACGGCCAGTCCGCCGAAATCGCCCAGGGCGTTGAAGCGGGCCAGGGCCTGTTCAAGGAAGAAGGCGCCGGTGACCAGGGCATCATGTTCGGTTACGCGACCAACGAAACGCCGGAGCTGATGCCGGCGACGCTGGTCTACTCTCACCAGATCCTGCAGAAACTGGCTGCGCTGCGCCATTCCGGCGCGCGCCCGCAGCTGGAACCGGACGCGAAGAGCCAGGTCACGCTTCAGTATGAAGGCTCCCAGCCGGCTGGCGTGAACGCAATCGTCGTCTCCCACCAGCACGGCAAGGATGTCAGCCAGGACGAACTGCGCGAAATCATCCGCCCGGTCGTGCAGGAGGTGCTGCCGGAGGGCTGGTTCCCGCCGGAAGACAAGTTCTATGTGAACCCGACAGGCAGCTTCTACATCGGTGGACCGGACGGCGACGCAGGCCTCACTGGCCGCAAGATCATCGTAGACACCTATGGCGGGGCCGCCCCGCATGGCGGCGGGGCCTTCTCCGGCAAGGATCCGTCGAAAGTCGACCGTTCGGCTGCCTATGCCACGCGCTATCTTGCCAAGAACGTCGTCGCTGCCGGCCTTGCCGACCGCTGCACGATCCAGGTCAGCTACGCCATCGGCGTATCACAGCCACTGTCGATCTATGTCGATACCCACGGCACCGGCAAAGCGGATGAAGTCCGGATCGCGAAAACCCTGCGGGAACTGTTCGACCTGTCGCCGAAAGGCATTCGCACGCATCTTCAGCTGAACCGTCCGATCTACAGCCCGAGCGCGGCTTACGGTCATTTCGGCCGGCAGCCCGGCGACAATGGCGCCTTCAGCTGGGAAAAGACGGACCTGACGTCAGAGCTGGTGCGCCTCATCAACTGAGACTGGGGATCAGAGCGGGCCCGAAAGCCTGAGGTCCAGCTTCGACACCATGCCAGAACCCCGCCTGATCAGCGACATGGTGATCCGCCGGTAAGAGCACAGCACCAGAGAGCCTCCTCGCACTTTGATAGCTGCAAGTCTCGATACAGTGGCAGCAAGCAGCTCGACCACAAGGCTTACCTGCCCCTTGCAGCAAAAAATAAGAGGAGGCGCAACGCTGGCGTTCATTGTAATCATAGCTAATCAACCGATAATAACCTCCAGAAGCGACTCAGGACTAATGAGGCTGAGGAACTGATTCGGCTTAGTGTTACGCGACAGTGGCCAGAGACGGTTCACCGCCCACCTTTGCAATCAAAGGTTGAACAATCATCAAGTTTTCTGAATACGTTCTTCTGCTAATTATCGGCCCGCATTGTGCTTGCCCCCGCCTTCTGCTTTTGCCTTGAAAGATCTACAGACACCCAATGCCTTTCTTCAGTGTACTTATCGTCAATTACAATGGAGGAGATTTTCTTGCCGGAGCTCTGAAATCTCTTGAACAACAAACATTCCGTGATTTCGAGGTAATCCTCGTTGACAACAACTCAACGGATAGCTCCATCGACCAGCTTGAGACTACGGGACTCCCGCATTTTACCATTCTGGCACAGTCAGAAAATCTGGGATTTGCCGGTGGAAACAATATTGCAGCGAAATCCGCCCGCGGAAGGTGGCTGGCCCTACTGAATCCTGATGCGGTAGCCGATCCGCATTGGCTGGAAAGGGTGGCTCAAGCCACAACCAAATTTCCAAAATGCGTACATTTTGCCTGCACACAATATGCACTGAATGAACCCGAGCGCCTAGACGGTGTAGGCGATTCATATCTGGCTTTTGGTATTCCCTGGCGCGGTGGATATGGCTTGCCTTCGTCGTTTCTTCCTGCACAGGGTCTATGTTTCTCCCCTTGCGGCGCCAGCGCGATCATCCGCGCAGACATCTTCCGCCAATTTAACGGATTTGATGAACGTCTATTTTGCTACTGTGAAGATGTTGATCTCGGTTTCCGAATGCAGCTCGCCGGACATCGTTGCATTTTCCTTCCCGACGCTGTGGTGCATCATGCCGGAAGTGGAATAACAGACAAGGTCAATGACTTCGCCGAATTCCACGGCACCCGAAACAGAATTTGGGTTTACTGGAAAAATATGCCTCTCCCGCTGCTTTTACTAACGTCGCCTGGACACATTTTAATTTCACTGTACCTGCTAGTTCGAGCTTGGATGCACGGTAGGTGCACGGTAATGCTAAAAGCCACCTCGGCCGGCCTTCGTGGCGCGCGGACTATGCGATGCAAAGATTCTCCTTGGGCCGCCCCAAAACGCAAAGTATCTCTTTTGCGCATCGCTCACGAAATGGCTTGGAATCCTTTCAGAATGTCCAATCACCGACCACATGTCCGTCCCTTGCCTAGACCGGACCACAAAGTACGGGCTGAAAGCGCGGAGAATTAGCTCTCGATCACCCTGCAGGTGAACCTGCCAAAAAGAGCGATCGCCTCGGCCTGTCGGTCGGCCGTTTTCTCATGCCCCATTCGATAAACCTCCGGTGTTGATTTTACCGCCGCCATCTAGGATACGAGGTGAGTGCGTGGGATGGGGCCAACCTCGGATTCGAACGAATCCACATGCCGAATACGGAGAAGACTTGGTGTTTGCGTTTCTGTTGCCGGTTTGGCGAAACAGGTATTTCATTCCGGCAGCCATATCAGGTGAATTCAAGTCTCGTGTCGCGCGTTCCAAAATCGGAACCTTGTGGTTCGTATTGCAACCTCTAGCGATGGCCGCGGTATACCTGTTGGTCCTGTCGGAAGTGCTAGGCGCAAAGCTAGGCGGCATGGACCAGAAAGGCGCCTATGCTGTCTACCTGCTGGCTGGGATCACCGCCTGGGGCCTTTTCAGCGAGATTGTTGGGCGAAGCGTCAACATGTTCCTCGAATACGCGAACATATTGAAAAAGATCCGGTTTCCGCGGATTTATATCCCTTTGGTCATTCTCGGGGGCGCACTGATCAATAATCTGCTCCTGCTGGTGACTGTGGCCTGCCTGATCGCGTTCAATGGCTTCTATCCGCATCTTGTCTGGCTATCCCTAATCCCGGCAACGGCGGTGATTGTGCTACTGGCAGTGGGGCTCGGCATCATGCTCGGCATCCTTAACATCTTTTCGCGGGACGTCGCACAGGTAATGACCGTGGTGCTGAACGTCTGGTTCTGGCTGACGCCGATTGTCTACACGTCAGACATGCTGAGTCCGAAGATCGGCCAGTTTTTGCAATTTAATCCGATGGTCCCGGTCGTTGGCATTTATCACGACGCCATCGTCTACAACCGGATGCCGCACTTCGAGACGCTGCTCTATCCGATCGCGCTGGGCACCGTGCTAATGTGCCTGTCGCTCTTCATTTTCTGGCGGTCTGGACCCGACATGGTGGATGCCCTCTGATGAGCCAGGGAAAACTGATCAGCCACATTCCACACGAGCAGGAAACGACTACGTCGCCGGGCGGCAGCCTTGAAAATGGCGCGTTCAAACCGGAACGGCCGAACCTGGAAACCGCCCCGGTGGTCCTCAAACTGGACAGCGTGTCAAAACGCTTTGCCAGCTACTCCTCCAGCTTTCACCGATTCTGCCACTGGATGGGCCTGCCCGTCCGGCCTGCGGCAGCTATCGAAGTCATCCAGAAAACCAGTTTCGAAGTTCGCCGCGGCGAAGCCGTCGCTCTCATCGGCCAGAACGGTGCCGGCAAGAGCACGCTCCTTAAACTCATCACCGGCACAATGAAACCAACCACAGGCCGTATTGACCACGTCCCCTCGGTCAGCGCGATCCTGGAGCTTGGCCTTGGCTTCAATCCCGAATTCACAGGCCGGGAAAATGTCGTGCATTCTGGTGGCATGATGGGACATTCACCGGCCGAACTTCAGGCGATAATGCCGGGTATCGAAACGTTTGCCGAAATTGGAACCTTCTTCGACAAGCCGCTCCGCACCTATTCCAGCGGGATGCAGGCACGTCTTGCCTTCTCTCTTGCGACCGCTGTGCAGCCGGAAATCCTAATCGTCGATGAAGTACTCTCCGTGGGCGATGCATATTTCCAGCACAAGAGCTTTGCACGCATCCGTGAGTTCCGTGATAAGGGCTGCACTATCTTCCTTGTCACCCACTCCCTCGGCGATGTGCGCGAATTGTGCGACCGGGTCCTGCTGCTGGACAAAGGGGCAATCGCGCGCGACGGCGAGCCGGATGAAGTGATCGACTATTACAACGTGCTCATCACCGAAAAGCAGAATGCGTTACTCTCCGTGGAACAACGTCGCGACAAGCAGGGGTGGTCTGTCACACGATCAGGAGACTTCCGGGCAGTGGTCAGGGAAATCACCCTGCTGTCCGCCAGCACGGGTGCCGAGATTGCCACTGCTCGCGCCGGGGAGCGAGTAATCCTCAGGACAGAAGTCGAAGTGCATGAAGGCGTCGAAAAACTCGTGCTGGGACTGATGATCCGCAATCGGACGGGTCATGTTGTCTGGGGGACGAACACCTGGCACACACATCAAGTCATCGACAATGTCAAAGCCGGAGAGCGGGTGACCTTTGTCTATGAATTTGACTGTAATCTCGGGCCGGATTCCTATTCAATCTCGCCTGCGCTGGTCAGTTCTAACACGCATCTCGACGACAATTATGAATGGGTAGATAACCTATTCGTCTTCGATGTCGTCAACACGACTAAGGACTTCTTTATCGGAACCACGTTATTGGATGGGGCTTTCACGATTGAAAGGGCACAGGTTAAATGACGATCTCCTACGCCCAGCAATTTGAAGATGTCATGCTCTGGCGAGCCCTGAAGGATGTCGGTAAAGGCGCATACATCGACATCGGCGCGAATGACCCCGTCATCGATTCTGTCAGCATGCTCTTCTACGAAAACGGCTGGCGTGGCATGCATGTAGAGCCCATGCCGGACTGTGCCGCGAAACTCCGGGAAGCCCGGCCGGATGAGGATGTGCTTGAGGTTGCGGTCGGGAGCGGCGTCGAAGAACTGACGCTTTATTCCTTCGAAGGCACCGGTCTGACCACGGCGGTCGAGGAGCATGCCCGCAGCCATCAGGAAAACGGACGGGAAGCAGAGCTGATCAAGGTGCCTTGCTTACCATTGTCGGAGATTTTCGAACAGTTCAACCGGCGCCATATCCACTGGCTGAAAGTGGACGTCGAGGGCATGGAAAAAGCGGTTCTCGAAAGCTGGGGCAAACATCCTGCGCGGCCGTGGATTGTCATCGTCGAAAGCACCGAGCCACTTTCGTCTGAACCGGCATTCGAGGCCTGGGAGGGCGAACTAACGAAACGAAACTACGACTTTGTCTATTTCGATGGCCTTAATCGCTTTTATCTTCATTCCCACCATTCAGAACTGGAAGGCGCGTTTTTAACTCCACCAAATTATTTTGATCGCTTCGTACTTAGCGAACATTCGCCCTTCAGCGGTTTTGTCGCAGGCAAATGGAATGATGCTCGCAAGACCGCCGAGCGGCTGGAACACAAGTTGGAGCACCTTCAAGCACACCACCAGAGTGTCGACGAGGCTCGCCTCCACCTTGAGCGCCACGTTGCAGCCATTGAATCCCAGCTCACAGCAAGCCAAGACCAGCTAACAAACGAACGTATTAGCTGGACAGCGTCTCTCGAAGACCTGCAGTCTAAGTTTGACGCGAAAGAGGCTGCGCTCGAAGATCTGCAGTCAAGATTTGAGGCGAAGACGGCGGCGGCCGAGGCGCTTGGGACGAATCTGCAGGCACTTTCCCAGCAACTTGCGCTGTCTGAGCAACGTGTTGCCAGCCTTCAACACGAACTGGATAATTGGCGCGCAGAAGCCTTCGCTTATCGCGACCAGTCCAGAGAGATCTTCAATTCTGCCTCTTGGAAATTGTCGGCCCCAATCCGCTGGGCCGGCAGCGGCGCACGTGGTGCCGTGGAATTGATGAAAGCGATGCTGCGCCCGGTCATCGATGGCTCCCTGAAACTGGCGCGGGCCAATCCGTGGATAAAGCGTCCCATCCTAGCTGCCGCAAACCTGGTCCCCCCGGTCCGCAGCAAAATCGATCACTTCGTGTCAATACGAGCACCTGAACGTCCGCCGAACAGTGTGATTCGCACTGAAGCATGGAAAATCGCACCTGATTCTCGCCAAGTGGCTGAGTGGAATACCCTGTTGAACAGCGGTAAAAGCGATCGGAGCACAATAAATTGAAGCTTTGGATAGACGGTCAATGCTTCCAGACGTCAAGCCGAAACAGGGGTATCGGCCGTTATGCGTTTGAGCTGCTACAAACGATTATCAATGAACATAGCGATGTCGAGGTGCATATCTCGCTGAATGCGGAAATGGCGGAAGAAGCCATAGCTGCGCGCGACGCCCTATCTATCTCCCTGCCCAACAGCCAGATCCACACTTGGCATTCGCTCGCTACCGGCGGAGAAGCAGCGCAGGGCTATACTGCAGAACGCCGCCTCAGTGAAATCGCGCTCGTACACCATGTGAACTGTATAGGGCCTGACGTTGCCCTTTCACTGAGCCCTTTTGAAGGAGTCGGAGACGCCTCAGTGCCACTTTTGCCACATGATGCGCTGAGTGCTCCGCTGCTTGGCATTTTCTATGATGCCATCCCCGCCCGATATCGTCAGGAATACCTGACCTTCGAGGCGTTAGCGCAGGCATTTGACCGCCGGATGGCGGCCTGCCGTGACTTCTCTGACCTTCTATGCATTTCAGAATTTGCCTTGCATGAAGCCAGAGAACTTCTGGGCACGGATAATGGTATAAACATTTCAGCGGGCGTTTCGCACGAGCTTGAAGCACTTCTCAAATCGATTCCCAAACGTTCGGCTTCGCGCGGACGAGACAAGATTGTCTATGTCGGCGCGCTGGATTGGCGAAAAAATGTGTCCATCATTCCCAAGGCGCTTTCCCTGCTTCCGGAAACAACAAGGCGGTCCATTGATTTCGTCATGGCAGGCGACCATCCTTCGGATCAACTCCAACCAATCAAAGACTTGTGGAAGTCTCTCGACCTTGATCCGATTGCACTGAAAACCATTGGACATGTCTCAGACCGGGAACTCGTAGAATTGTACCGGGCTGCGTCCGTTGTCATCCAACCCTCTTTCATGGAAGGGTTCGGGCTGACAGCGCTTGAGGCCATACTTTGCGGCACACCGGTTGTTGCCGCACGCGCGGGCGCACTACCGGAGGTCGTCGGGATGGACCATCTCCTGTTCGATCCTAATTCGCCTCAAAGTCTAGCAGAGGCAATCGGGAACGTGATCGGAAACCCGGACGTAGAAGTCGACATCGCCGGACGGCGACAGATTGTTTCGAAACAGTTCAATTGGTCGAATTCTGCGCGACTCTCGGTCGACCTTCTCAAAAAATACGCCCAAAAGGCGACCACTGCTCCAGATGTAACAGCACTGCGCAAGAAAGTCCTTCCGGCGATCAAGTCGTTCGACGGACAAATGGAAGCCATATCAGAAACGCTTTCGCTTGCTGAACCACCTTACAGAGATTCGAAGCGCCTGATCGTTGACGCGACAGCGACAATCAGAACCCAGTTCAAAACCGGAATTCAAAGAGTCGTTCGAAACATCTGCAACCAGTTGCCCGCTGCAGGCAAAGACAGTGGATATGACATCAGCATATCCTTTGCAGACGATTTGAGCGGTCGATATCGTGCGCAAAGTGATCTTCTGAAAGCTCCGGACAAATCCGAAGATAATAAGATAACTCCGAGGGCTGATGACAGCATTCTCATGCTGGACAGTTCCTGGGACATTGCACTGCTACACCGCCCTTATCTAATTGATGCCCGCGTTCGCGGTGCAAATGTTATATCCTGCCTTTATGATACTGTACCGCTAAAGATGCCCGCGTTCACAGTACCTTTGATGCCGCCTGTATTTCGGGACTGGCTTTTATCTGCGCTCAGCGTTTCGACCGGATTTGTGTGTATTTCAAAGGCCGTTGCCGACGAATTTCATTCCCTGCTCGAGGATATCAATTATCCTCATTTGATGAAGATCGGGTACTGGCGGCTGGGCGCCGATTTCATGACGCTCGATGGGGCGCGCGATACGCGCGCAAATGTGAAATCCCTGACCCCATCCTTCCTGATGGTCGGCACCCTGGAACCGCGTAAGGGTCATGCTGTCGCACTAGATGCCTTCGAATTGGCCTGGCAGGCCGGCCACGACGCCCAATTGACTATCGTCGGCCAATTCGGCTGGGGCGCCGAAGCTTTAGTCGACCGGATCGAGAATCACCCCGAGTTAGGCAGACGGCTGCGCTGGTACAACCGCATGGAGGATGAAGAACTGATCCGGCTCTACATGCAATGTGATGCCCTGATCGCTGCATCGTATGCGGAAGGGTTTGGCCTGCCAATTGTTGAGGCCGGCCGATTTGGCGCCCCCATCATCGCCAGCGATATTCCGGTATTCCGCGAAGTTACCGCCGGTGCCCCTGATGCACATTTTTTTGACGTCGGCTCAGCTCAATCGCTCTTTGAAGTTGTGAGACAGTTCCTTCGCGACCATTCCAATGCCCCACGCAAGGCACCAGCCACCCTGCCGGACTGGCCAGACTGGGCTGAAAGTACTCACGAATTGTTAGACGTGATCCTGAGCGAAAATTGGTACAAGACTTACGAACCAATTTCGGCCAAACGGTTCTGTTTGCCCGGCCGTATTGGAAAGACCTCAGAAGAAAAGGTAATAGAGTTTGACAACCGGGCGCATGACCTGCGGATCGTCGATGGGCCGGTTCTCACCAGCACCGACAGCGATTTGCTCTTTTCTGTTGCCGTCACAAACAAATCCAATTGCACTTGGTTTGGCAAAGGCGATGCAGAAGGCCGGTTTGGTGTCGCGCTCAGCTATCATGTCATCGGCAAAGATGGACTGGTCTTGAGCTACGAAAATCCGCGCAGCCCGATCGTGCTGGCGCTTCACCCAGGCGACACGCACTTCTTGCCTGTCACTATTCCTAGCAAATGGTTAGAAAAAGGAGCCGAGAAAATCGAGCTGGAACTTGTACAGGAAGGCGTATCTTGGTGGGGTAATGGAATAATGGCGAGTTTGCAGCACATAGATAAAAAGCAAGACGCCAAGACACTCCGTCCTTCAAAATAGAACATGTTAATCAAGAAGTTGCAGCACAGCCCCCTTAACTGCATCCAAATAAAATGAAACCCAGTGGTTCAACTTCTGGCACAAAGACTGTCAGTGATGGTTTCGATTCGGAATGGATGGGTTGGCAGGCTACCGCAGGTTCAGTGAAACAAAAAACCCGATCCAATAATGTCGATTGCTTTTTTGAGTTTACAACCTGAAACGCACCCTGGTCTGCCCCCGCAAAAGTGGTCCATTATTTGAGTTAGTTCCGGCTTCAGATATGGAGCTGAGACATGGGCAAGAGATCAACGCCTGAAGAGATCATAGCGAAGCTGCGGGAGGTGGAGGTTCGCCTCGCGCGCGGTGAGACGACAGGACAGGCCGTGCGTTCGATCGGAGTGACCGAACAGACATACTATCGGTGGCGCAAGGAGTATGGCGGGCTGCAGGTTGGCCAGGCCAAACGGATGAAGGAGATCGAGAAGGAGAATGCGCGCCTTCGCAAGGCGATCTCCGATCTCACGCTGGACAACCAGATCCTGCAGGAAGTCATCAAGGGAAAGTTCTAAGCCCTTCACGCAAACGCGAAGCGGTCGATCATGTGGTGGAGACACTCAGTGCAACCGAGCGCCGGGCCTGTCGCGTGATCGGCCAGCACCGTTCCACTCAGCGCAAGCCGCGTGTGCCACGCCAGGACGAGGATGTGCTGACAGCGGCCATCATCGCCCTGGCTGAAAGGTTCGGCCGGTATGGTTATCGCCGGATCACGGCCCTGCTGAGACGGGATG